>JAFOEH010000270.1 GCA_017380275.1 Alistipes sp. | reverse complement strand
TATGCTGCGATTGTCATACCCTCGATAACACGCAACGGATACGACTCCAGCAGGATTCGATCCATAAAGGCCCCCGGGTCGCCCTCGTCGCCATTACATACCACATACTTGCGCTCACCCTTAGCCGAGGCCACCAGCTGCCACTTGCGGCCCGTGGGGAATCCACCGCCACCACGACCTCTGATGCCGCTGGCCAACACGTCGTCAATCACCTGCTGACGATTGCCCTCTTTGAGCACCTTCGCCAACGCCTCAAAACCGCCGTGAGCACGATACTCCTGCAGATCGAGCGGATTGATCTTTCCATAACCCTCGGTCGAGATACGCACCTGATAGTCGAGGAACGTATTGATCTCGCCCGTACGCTCGCCCTCGGGCTTATATAGAATGTTGTCCCACGTCTCATCGGTGTGCAACATATCAATCTGATTGAGCAGGCTATTCTTCCAACGCTTCATTCGGCTTGCCGCAGGGAAGTGATGCAGCAGAATCTCCTTCACCTCCTTGGGCCTTACGTTGGGATAACGCGTGATCTTTCCATCCTTATCCACAACGTCAATCATAGGCACCTGATTACAAGCTCCCACACACGAGATGGGCTTGAGCTTCACCGCCACGCCCAACTCGCGCTGCGCCTTCACCACCGCCTGATACACCTCGGCCGTGCCGCTCACCTGACAGCAGTTCTCCATACCGAGTCGCACCTCGCCAACGTATGCGTTACCCTCCTCGTCTTCCTCCTCCGACTTAGGTCGCGAGTTCACATACTCATCGTGCTCGGCCAACACGCTCAACACCTTACCCGGCTGAACGTGGCTATATATCTTATCGTCAATCTGCACCACAGGTGCCAGCGCACAGCAACCCAGACAAGCGATCTTCTCCACCGAGTACTTTCCATCCTCGGTCGTTACCGTATCCTCGCCCATATTCAGCTCGCGACGGAAGGCGTCATACACCGCTCCCGCACCCTTAACGTGGCACGCCGTACCCACGCACACCTTGATAATGTGTCGTCCGTAGGGAACGTGCTTGAACTGCGAGTAGAACGTCGCCACGCTGAGCAATCCAGCACGCGTAATCTCCGTTGTCTCGTACACGCGATTCAGAGCATCCGAGGGCAAGTAACCAAACTCGTCCTGCAACGCCTGCAGCAGCGGAATGGTCTTCTCGCGCGAGGAGCCTACACGCTCAACGATCGAATCGACCTTCTGACATAGTATCTCGTGCGCAGCCTTAATATCTGTATGGCAATTTTCGCATCCCATAAGAATCTCTTTTATCGATTATTAACTCTCCGACACGCAGTAGATGCTCTGCTCGGTACGAATGACAATCTTTCCATCCACGAAGGCGGGCGTAGCGTAGGTCTGCTCACCTGTCTCGAACGAAGCCACATCGGTCAGCTCGTCATTAGCCGCCATCACACGCACATGACCGCACGTGCCGATGATATAGATCTTACCATCAACCACCATCGGCGATGAGTAGAGCTCCATATTAAGCTCCTTCTCGCCCTTCAGCTCACCCGTCTTGGCATCGAACGCCGCCAGCACGCCGTAGCTCGTTGCGATATATACTCTACCACCCACCACTACGGGACTTGACACCTCGGGCAGGTAGTCAGCAGCCTCCCACAGAATCGAGCCGTCGGCACCGTTGATAGCCATCAGCTTGGCATACTCATTTGCAGCATAGATCACGCCGTCACCACTACACGGGCTGGGACAAACCTCACCACCCATACCGGGCACGCTCCACAGCTGCTCACCCGTCGAGGGGTTGTAGGCTCTAACGTCGGGGTTACCCATCAGTACGAGCTGCGCCTTACCATCGACCATAGCAATGATGGGTGAGCTCCAGCACACCTTCGTGTCGCGCTCCTGCTGCCAACGCACATTACCCGTTGCAATATCCAGGGCCATAATCTTGTGAGTGTTATTGTTATCGTACTGCACGAATACCGAGCTTCCCCATACCAGCAGCGACGAAACATATCCGTACTGGTTGTCGGGCACGCCCAGATTCTTCGCCCACGCGCGCTTGCCATCCATATCGGCACAGATAATATCTCCCGTTGCGAAGATCGCGCACACATAGTTGCCATCCGTTGCTGCCGTTGCCGAGGCATATCCCGTATTACCCGCTACGGTAGGGGGTGTTGAGGGCGATCCAGGGATGTTGGTTGCGGGCAGCGTCCACAGATGCTCACCCGTCAGCAGGTCGTGACAATAGATCTCACGCGTCTCAGCATCACCTCCCGTGAAGAAAATCTTGTTGTTATGCACGATGGGCGACGAGAAACCCTGCTTACCCAGCGATGTCTGGTGCCAAGCAATCTTTCCTCCACCCGGCAAATCCCACTGCGCAGGGATGTTACGCGCAGGCGAGTGTCCGTTGGCATTCAGGCCTCGGAATGTGTGGTGATTAACCCTTGCAGCGGCAGGTTGTGCCGGTGCAGTCTCAGCCTGCTCTGCAGCACTCTCTGTTGTAGCCTCCTCTGTCTCCTCCGTAGTCTCAGCGGGAGCAGCCTCTTCGCTCTCTACCACAGCAGACCCCGTAGCAACAGTCGTAGGCTCCTCTACCACCTCAACCGACTCGGCCAGAAGCTCCTCCTCGGCAGGCTCTTCGCTCTCAAACCACTGCGGATTTGATGCCACTACAGCCACCAGAGCCACAACCGTTAGCGCACCGGCCAGCCAATGAACATACTTGCGCGAGCGGCTCTGCATCATCCACTCGTCGAACAGGTCGATCTCCTTGGGCGCGATGTGCATCACACCCTTGTAGTAACCTCTGAGGCACACGACAAATACGGCTGCCATACCAAGAAGCAGATATACACCCACCTTCTGATGATCCTCCTGCACGAAGTAAGCCTTACGCGCCAACAGGTCGAGCTGGCGAATCTGCTGCTGCAGCTCCGCATTGTCCGAGTTCATCTCGTTCAAACCCTTGAGCGTCTCCATCACATCGGTCTGCAGCGGAGTGATCTGACGCACCTGAAAATAGTTGATAGCGAGCATCGTAGCAACGGTCAGCATAAACACGCCCGTCACCACCGCTATCGTTCTGTAAATATTCTTATCCATTTTCTCCTAAATTTTCTATGCCTTCAAAGTCTCTTTTCTATTCTGCGGACAATACTCAAAACAGCGTCCACACGCCACACACGCGGCCGGATCGATCTCGTAGGTCTCGCGACGACGCTTCACGGAGAATCGTATCAGCGCCAATGCCAGCACCAATCCCATCGCAGCACCAGCCCACGTCGAGTATGTGCGGTACTCCTCAACCACCGCATCGCGCGTAGCCTTCAGCTCATCGACCGTGATACCCTTGACGTAGAATCCCTCCACCTCCAGAGGCATCACCTCGGGAGCGGGCTGTGCCTCATACTCCACAACCATATCATACAGACGCACCTGCTTATGCGCGCGGCTCAATCCCTCGGCCGACATACGCATCAACAGAGCTCCGGCAAGCATCAATAGCGGCAGGAATAACATATATCCCAACAGTCGCTTTACACCCTCACGACGCTCCTCCTGCGGAGTATTTGCATAGGGGGCACGAATGGCGTCAATGGGGCAAGCGCTATGGCAGAGGTCGCAGTTCACGCACTTCTTCTTCGTCAGCTCCACCCTCTTCAGCGACACGGCCGAGAAGAGGCTCAGCAACGCACCGTACGGGCAGAGGAATCGGCAGAACGGACGGCCCGTAAATACCGAGATGATAAGCAGCACAATACCAAATATGAGCAATTCCACATCTCCTCCCAGACGGAAGATTCCGATGAAGGGGTCGAACTGACAGATGATAAATCGGCTACGCGTGAGCGCATACAACAGCGTCATAATCAAATAGAACCAAGGCAACAACCCCAGCACCATCGCAACGGGCTTGCCTATCTTTCCGCTCTTCACGTTCACCAGCTCCTGCAACGCACCCATCGGGCAGACGCCCGCACAGAATACGCGCCCGAAGAGCAGCGCAAACACAACGGGCAGCAGGAAGAACGCCAGCACATTCCACGGCATACTGTACGAGGGATCAACCAACGCCAGCGCCACATTCTGAATCGAACCCACGCTACAAACACAACCCTCGCGCAGGAATCCGAAGTAGAGCACCGACACGATACTGATCCACGTCATCGGCTTGCGCTTCTTCATCACAGCCCACGTCGCCGCCAAGAGTAGCGCCAAGAGCATCGTTACATCCAGCACGTCCCACAGCACTTCGTTGGGCACGGCATACTCGTGATCGGGATACTCATATCCCGACTCGAAATCAGGCTTCGGGAAACGGTTCTGGGCCATCGCCACGATGGGCGAGAGTAAAGCCACGACAAACATAATCAATCGTCCCATACGCCTACTCCTTTAATTTATATGCAGTTGCAAAATCAACTCTCTGAATTGCATCCGACACGCACACCTGCGCAATCTGACACTCATTGCAGTTCACACACAGATCCTGCTTAATCTGCAGATACAACGATCCGTTACCGAACGACGAACATCCCTTCACGCACTTTCCGCATCCGTTGCAGAGATCCTCGTTGATCGTGTACTCGAAGTATGGATCCTCCACAAACTTACGCTCGATGGCACCCGTCGGGCACATCATATTCTCGGCTGCCGTATTCAGATCCTTCACATTCGAACGGTAATATCCGCCGCACAGGTCGCAATAGCCACACACACGGTTTGCGTGAATACACTTCACAGCCGAGACGGGCAACACACAATGCGTCTCGCAACGACCACACTGCGTACATTTCGCAGGATCGATCTGCCAAAAGACATTACCTGCACGGGCCTTTGTCTTTATTCCCAGCGCCGCACCCGTTACTAAAATCGCACCTCCAGCCACAGCCGTACCGCATACGCGCAGGAACTCGCGTCTATTAAGCGGGCTTTGTAGTTTCTTCTCTTTCATCACTCAGTTAAGCTAAGGTTACGCCTCGTCTTAGGGGGCACTCAATTTCACAATCGCCGCACGCCGTTGCCTGCGCGTACTGCTCATCATATTGGAATATCGACACCGAGCCGAGCGCCGCCACAACCAGTCTGTCGCCCTCGACTCTCACCTCGCGAGCCTCGTGGCCGATGCCGAGTGCATCCTCGCCGAGCAACACGCCGTGGAACTTACCGTTGGGGCTGTAACAGCTGATTCGCGGAATACCCTTCTCCGATGTGATAATATCGCCTGAAGCGAGCGTCGTAACGTGTACGGGGTTGCAGCAGCCGCTGAACTGTCCCGCGCCCGTTCCCGCCTCTCCGAATGCCGTCACAAACTCGCCATCGACCGTGTAGCACTCAACCGTATGACGGCCCGGGTTCGAGCAATAGACCTTGCCATCCAAGTTGGTGATACCGAACGAATAGCTCGGCACGATAAACTCGTTGGGGCTGTTGATAAATCGCTTAAAACCGCCCTCCAACGTATATTGGCATATATTCTTATTCGCCGCATCGGTTACAAACACACCACCATCGAAAGCCGTCAGCGAACAGTAATCCGACTCCTCGCTGCACGCCTCCCACGACTGCACAGCACCTCCCTCAGGCGTATAAACGCCAATCTTCGTAGGGTGCAACACATAGAGGTTACCTGCATAGGCCACAATATCGCGCACCACATCCTCCACACGGAAACGACCGCGTTCCACACCGCTTGCATCGTACTCTCTTACGGTATTCTCTACGCCGATGAAGATTCTGCCTTCCACCATCTCGAACGCCGCCACAGGCTCGTCGATCTTAAATGCCGAGACCTTCTTGTATGGCGTGGGGATAGCCTCACGCTGACGCACGGCCACCGCCTGCTCCTGATTATTGTAGAACAACTCGTCGGGCTTGGCAAACATTCGGTAGATGTTACGTCCCGCAACACCTAAAATACCTATTCCGGCTACTGTAGAGCCACCGACACGGATAAAATCCTTACGCGATAGTTTCTTACCCTTCTCTTCCATATTATTTAATTTTTAGACATACCACATTGTGAGCATCACGCACGATCAATCTGCCGTCGGCATAAGCCATCGGGCCCCACGCATCGGCTCCCTCCATAATACGCTGCTTGCGCACAAACGAGAGCGAAGAGTTACCGATCGAATACTGATATAACTCGCCATCATCCTTAAACACAAACAGATTACCGTCAATTGCGATATACGGGCCCAATCCGAAGCGCTCGTCAGCACCCGACACCCAAATCGGGTTATGCAGATCCTGCGGCGAGTAGCAAGCCAGCTTACTGCGTATGCTACCACCATCCTTCGGTGCGATCGTTATGATCATATCGTTATACATAATCGGCGTCTGCTGCTCGCACGCGAGGCCCTTATCAGCCTTGTACTGCTCTACGACCGTAGCTTTCCAGCCACCAGCGTTATCCACCTGCAACAGCGCACCTCCCGTACCGTAACCCGCAACCATAAGTATGCGGTTCGACGAAAGACGAACGGGTGAAGGCGCAATAACCGACGGCTGCCAGCGATCGGTACTCCACAGCAGCGTTCCACGATCAGCCCCTTCGGCCGAAACGCCGCACACGCCACCCACGCCTGCATAGACATACATTCGCTTGCCACCTATCGTCATTGGTATCACCGACGAGTGCGACATCGTGAAGCCCACCGTATTGGGTGTCTGCCAAACAACCTCGCCCGTCAAACAATCCACACCCATCATCAGCGCCTGCTCGCCAGCGGGAGCCAGCACCACAACGCCATCATCCACACACGGACACTGGCCTGTGTACCAGAACGGAATCTCCGAAGCAAACTGCTTCTGCATATCCATCGTCCACTTCACCTCGCCCGTTACGGGATCACAACACATAACGTGTCCCTGCGGGCCTACTGTTATGACATAACCCTCACCCACGACAGGAATCGTACGCGAGAATCCGTGATTACGCTTCATCGGCACGCGGTACCAGCGACGCCACAGCTCCTCACCCGTCTCGAGCGAGAAGCAACGCAGAGCATCGGAGTTGAGCTGCTCGTTATAGTCCAGCACATAGACTCTACCGTTGTAGATTACGGGTGCAGCGTGTCCCTCGCCCGTCTCAAAGCTCCACATCTGCTCGAACTCCCCCTCCAAGAAGGGCTTACCGTCCGAAGTCTTTATGATGTTGGTGTGATCCTCGCCTCGAAATCCTATCCACTTTCCCTCAAGCGAGGTCTGGAAGTCCTCCTTGTATCTCATAAAGTACTCACCCACAACCACATCGTCGGCCTTGCGCTCCAACCCCGCAGGTCGGTTATCCGCACCCGGGTTCTGCAC
>JAFOEH010000269.1 GCA_017380275.1 Alistipes sp. | reverse complement strand
TGGCCGAGGCACTCAATGCAAAGCCAACAGCCAGCAAAGCCATTAAAAATCGTTTCATAGCGGTTGTTTTTCTTATGCGTTTAGATCTCCAACTTACGAGCGCCGTCCGAGATCACAACGTCGTAAACCTTAGGCTCGTGGCCGTATGCAGCCGCGAACTTCTCCTTAGCCGTTGCGATGAACGAGTCGTAAAGCTCAGCCTTCACGAGGTTGATGGTGCAGCCGCCGAAGCCGCCACCCATAATGCGCGAACCCGTAACACCGCACTCCTTGGCAACCGTTGCCAACAGGTCGAGCTCCTCACAGCTAACCTCATAATCCTTCGACATACCCCAGTGAGTCTCATACATACGCTCGCCGACGGTCTCCAGATCGCCAGCCTCCAGAGCAGCACATACGTCCAGCACGCGCTTCTCCTCGCCGATAACGTAGCGGGCACGCATATAATCCTCCTCCGAGATCTGATCCTTCACGGCATCGAGCTGCTCCATCGTAGCGCCACGCAGTGTCTGCTGGCCGAGGATGGCAGCTACACGCTCGCACGACTCACGACGCTTGTTATAGGGTGAGCCTACCAACTCGTGCTTAACAACTGAGTCGAGCAACACCAGGCGATAGCCGAACTTCTCGGGATCGAAGGGGAAGTAAGCGAACTCCGATGAGAGGCAGTCCAGACGCATCAGGTTGCCCTTCTTGCCGTGTACCGACGCGAACTGATCCATAATACCGCACTTAACGCCGCAGTAGTTATGCTCGGTCGACTGGCCGATGCGAGCCAGCTCGAACTTCTCGATCTTATCCTCGTTGTAGATGTGGTTAAGCGCAAATGCGAAGGTTGACTCCAGCGCTGCCGAAGATGACATACCTGCTCCCAGAGGCACATCGCCAGCAAATGCGGTGTCGAAGCCCTCAACCTTGAAGCCACGCTTCTGAATCTCGCGTGCCACACCGAAGATGTAGCAGGCCCACGATGCTGAAGGCTTATCCTCCTCATTCAGGCCAAACTCGGCATAGTCCTCAAGATCGACCGAGTAGGCACGAATCTTATCCGTTCCGTTGGGTTTGATCTCAGCCACCATAGCCTTGTCGATAGCGCCGGGGAATACGAAACCACCGTTGTAGTCGGTGTGCTCGCCGATGAGATTAATACGGCCGGGTGAAGTATAAAGTTCGCCTGCAGCGCCAAAGTGCTCGGCGAATTTCTCGCGAATCAATTTGATATCCATAGTTTTAGTTGGTTTTAAGATTTCTATTTAGTGTAGAATTTGTAGATGCAGACGTGGGTATAAACCTCGTCGGGGTTCAGCACGATCGAGGGGAAGCCGTCGTGGTTGATAGCGTCGGGATGCTTCTGTGTCTCCAGAGCCAGCGACTCACGATACTTAATAGCCTTGCCGTACTTGCCGGGGTACTTACCGTTGAAGAAGTTACCGCTATAGAACTGCAGTGCCACCTGATCCGTCGCCACATCCATACAGCGACCCGTCGTAGGCTCATATACCGAAGCGATGGTCATCACCTGACCATTGTCCTCGCGTGCCAACACCCAGTTCATATCGTAGCCACCTCCATTTTTGAGCTGCACATCGTCAGCGCCGATACGCTCGCCAATTGCGTGAGGCTCGCGGAAGTCGAACGGAGTGCCATCAACAGGCTGAAGCTCGCCCGTTGGGATAAGACCTGCATCGGTTGGGGTGATGTGATCGGCCTTGATGGTCAGAACGTGATCCGTAATAGGACCATTACCCTCACCCATAAGGTTGAAGAACGAGTGGTGCGAGAGGTTCACAATGGTCTTCTTGTCGGTCGTAGCGTGGTACGTTACCTCAAACTCATTCTCGTCGGTGAGCGTGTAGGTCATCTTGATATCGAGGTTGCCGGGGAAACCATCCTCGCCATCCTTCGAGTGCAGAACGAGCGTGATGGCGTTGTCGGCCACATACTCAACATCCCACACAACCATATCGATACCCTTCTCTCCGCCGTGCAGGGCGTGGCCGTTGCTATTCTGCGGCACCTGATACTTAACGCCGTCGAGCTCGAACTTACCCTCATTGATACGGTTCGCAACGCGACCTACCGGTGCTCCGAGGAAGCGCTCGCCAGTGTTGTTCACATAGCGGTCGAGCTTATCGTAACCCAGCACAATATCCTCCATATTACCCTCACGGTCGGGAGTCCAGAGCGATACCACGCGGCCACCGAAGTTGGTTACCTGCATCGTGATCGTGCCGTTGGTAAGGGTGTAGAGATCAACCTTCTTGCCGTCGATCGTAGCCTGAAAATCCTCAGCCTTCATCAGCTGCAGTGCCGACTCCGTCTTGGGAGCCTCACCGCCGCAGCCCGCCATAAGGGCCGCAGCGGCTAATGCACAAAATATCTTTCTCATATCGCTTCTTATTTCTGGGGCAGCTCCATCTGGAAGATCTTGCGTACGCGCTCCATATCATACTTTACGCCACGGTCGTAGTAATATACGCCGTTCTGCTCCTGCTCAACGTCCGTGAGCTGCGTGTAGCAGAAGCCCCACATCTTGTCGCTCATCTCGACCAGGACACGAACCTGAGCCTCCAGGCGCTTGTAGAAGTCCTCCTTGGTCTTGGCAGCATCGCCATAGCCCCAAGCATCACCCTCGGCGGGGTTAGCCTCCATACACTTGATACCGCCGAACTCGTCGAGGATATAGGGAATCTCGCCGTTATATACGGGGAAGGTGAAGGGATCGTTCAGCACACCGCGGTTGAAACCGATGTTTCCGCGAGGACGTGCCTGAATCTCGGGCTTACGGGT
>JAFOEH010000034.1 GCA_017380275.1 Alistipes sp. | reverse complement strand
GGATTCCCTTGGCAAACGACGATTTGCCACTGCCACTCACACCCGTAATGCAGGTCATAACGCCCAATGGGATACGCACGTCGATATTTTTGAGGTTGTTCTCGCGGGCCCCTCGGATGATGATTGAGTTGCTCCAGCCTCGTGCCGTATCGGGAACTTCGATCTCGCGGCGGTGGGCAAGGTAGTCGGCCGTGAGGCTCTCCTTGGACTCAAGCAAACCCTTCAGCGGGCCGTTATAGATGATCTGGCCACCCATCTCGCCAGCGCGCGGACCTACATCGACGATGTAGTCAGCAGCGCGTATAACCTCCTCCTCGTGCTCGACGACGATGACCGTATTGCCCAGATCGCGGAGCTGATGCAGAACACGGATCAGGCGGTGGGTGTCGCGTGGGTGCAGACCGATGCTCGGCTCGTCGAGAATGTAGAGTGAGCCTACCAGGTTGCTACCCAGCGAGGTAGAGAGGTTGATGCGTTGGCTCTCACCACCCGATAGCGTTGATGAGAGGCGGTCGAGCGTAAGATAGCCAAGGCCGACATCGGAGAGGTACTGCAAGCGATTGTGGATCTCCTTGAGGATGCGCTCGGCCGTGTGGCGGTCGTGGTCGTCGAGCGAGAGCGATGAGAAAAACGCGATCAGCTCATCGACAGTCATTCGTACAATCTCGGCGATATTCTTGCCACCGACCTGCACATATAGAGCCTCGGGGCGCAGGCGGCTACCCCCACAGGCGTGGCAGGTGGTTTTGCCCGTATAGCGGGCCTTCATCACACGATATTGGATCTTGCGGCGCTCGCTCTCGATGTAGTCGAAGAAGGCGTTGAGGCCGTAAAAGTATTGATTACCAGTCCAGAGCAGGCGTTTCTGCGACTCGTTCAGGGCGTAGTAGGGTTCGTGGATTGGGAAGTTGAACAGGTGGGCCGTTTCGATAAGCTGCTCCTTCCATTTCTTCATCGTAGCACCACGCCAGCAGACGATGGCATCCTCATAGATGGTTTTGCTCTTGTCGGGGATGACCAGATCGACATCGATGCCGACGGTCTTGCCGTAGCCCTCGCAGACGGGACAGGCTCCGATGGGGTTATTGAAGCTGAAAAGATGCTCCGTAGGCTGCTCGAACTCGATGCCGTCGGCCTCGAAGCGGGCCGAGAACTCGCGCTCCACATCGTTGATAATTACGCTGCAAACGTCGTGGCCATAGCTGTAGGCGCGTGCTACGGAATCGCGCATACGCAGCAACGTTTCATCGTCATCCGATGCGCGCAGACGATCGACGACAATAGCTACTTCAGCGGGGTTGGTGTTGATCGAGATAGTCGGCATAAATTCCTCGATGGTGATGGCTTCGTGATTAACCCATAGGCGTGTGAAGCCGTCGCTGAGCAGTTGCAATAGGCGCTCGATGAGTCCCTCGCCCTGCTTAAGATGCAGAGGAGCGGTTAGGACTACCCTCTCGCCCGTGCCCTGCTCCAAAATATAGGCTACCACATCATCGACACCGTAGCAACGCACCTCGCAGCCCGAGATGGGAGATATGGTGTGGCCAACGCGGGCAAAAAGCAACTTAAGATAGTCGTAGATCTCGGTCGTAGTGCCCACCGTAGAGCGGGGATTGCGCGTATTGACCTTCTGCTCGATGGCAATGGCGGGTGCGATACCGGCAATCAGATCGACATCGGGTTTGTTGATACGTCCCAAGAACTGACGCGCATAGGCCGACAAGCTCTCAACGTAGCGACGCTGTCCCTCGGCGAAGATAGTGTCGAAGGCCAAAGTTGATTTACCCGAGCCGGAAAGGCCCGTGATTACGGTGAGAGTATTATGGGGGATGGTAACGTCCACATTCTTAAGGTTATGGACGCGCGCTCCCTTGATATAGATAGTTTTGTCTTGTGACATAGCTTCGTTATTCTATCACTTCAATGATTGCACCCTCGACTTTACGCAGGCGGCCAAGGACAATCTCGGCTCGGCTGTTGCGTACCGAGAGAATCATCGTGCAGAGATTGTCGAAGGTCTGCTCTTCGATGGTGGGTTGCTCCTCCTTGATGATTCGCATAACGTCGTTCATCACAACGTACGAGAAATCGACCTTGATGCGGGTATCGACCGTGCGCTCGACAATCTTTGCTGCGTCCAGCGCGGCGGCAGCCGACTCCTTGTAGGCGGCGATAAGGCCCGGAACTCCGAGCTTCGTGCCTCCGAAGTAACGCACCACAACAATCAGACAGTTAGTAATCTCGCGCGAGAGCAGCTGGCCCAAGATAGGCTTGCCTGCTGTGCTCGACGGCTCGCCATCGTCGTTGGCGCGGAAACGCTCGCCAAAAGGCCCTAAACGCCACGCATAGCAGTGATGGGTGGCGTCGTAGTAGCGTTTGCGCAGAGGCTCGAGGTAGGCCGCAATCTCCTCCTCGCTCTCGACGTGGAAGGCGTAGCAGAGGAATTTACTGCTGCGCTCCTTGAAGATGGCCTCCGAGTTGCCCTCGATGGTAAGATAACTATCCTTGATCTGCTCCACTATGGGTTAGGTTTGACGTTAGCGTACTTTGGTGAAGAGTCTGTTCCAGCGAATGTTATAGGGGAACGACTTGGCCTGATCAGATGAGAACCAGATGAACGATGCCTTGCCCACGACGTGATCCTCGGGAACGAAGCCCCAATAGCGTGAGTCGGCAGAGTTGTGACGGTTGTCGCCCATCATCCAGTAGTAGTTCATCTTGAAGGTGTATGAGGTAGCCTTCTCGCCATTGATGTAGTACTCACCGTTGCGAACCTCCACGTCGTTGTCCTCATAGACGTCGATAATGCGCTCGTATAGAGGCCAGGTATCCTCGTTAAGCTCGATGGTAGCACCTGCGGCGGGTACCCACAGCGGGCCCATATTGTCGGCTGTCCACGCATAGTGAGAAGAATAGGGGAAGCACTCATCCTCGACCGTGTAGCGCTCGATGCTGATGACGTTGTCCATCGCAAGCAGTGTCTCGACCATCTGGTCGGTAAGGGGCGAGAAGTAGTGCGTGCCGCTGCCCGAGAGCTCCGTAATGCCCAGCTGCTCGATGGTGTAGGGCGAGATGGGCGATGAGGTGTGTATCGTGTAGCAATACTGCTTCTCGGCGATGGGATCTTGGGGCTTGTCGTTGATGATAAGCTCGCCATCGGTGATGCGGAACGTATCGCCCGGCAGGGCTACGCAGCGCTTGATGTAGTTCTCGCGCTTATCGACCGGACGGGTGATGACGGTGTAGGTGTTGAAGAGCTCGGTGCGGCCGCGCTCGGCACCATATTCGCGCTGATACTCGCGCAGAACATCGTAGTAGGTTACGGCCTGATTCTCCAGCAGAACCGTGTCACCTGCGGGGAAGTTGAAGACAACTACGTCGTTGCGCTCAATATTGCGCAAGCCCTTGAGTCGCTTGTAGGGCCACTTGATAGCCTCCGAGAATGACTTCTTGGTCATCGAGAAGGGCATTGTGTGGTGAACGAACGGGAAGGCGATGGGCGTATTGGGCATCTTGGGACCATAGGTGGCCTTGCTGACGTAGAGGTAGTCGCCAATCAGAAGGGTCTTCTCCATCGATGACGAGGGGATGACGTACATCTGGAAGAAGAAGATGTGGATGAGCGAAGCTACGACCGTCGCAAAGACGATGGCATTAACCCACTCGTAGATGTTGCGGTAGATGTCGCTACGCTCGCAGAGCTCCTCGTTCTTGCGGCCGATGTAGCGGTAGAGGTACTTGGAGATGTAGATGTCGTAGATGATGGGCACTCCGAGCAGAAACCAGAGATTGCCCGTCCACACCACAAACCACAGAATGTAGAGCAGCGTGGCGAGACCGAAGCCCACCCATTTGTTTGCACAAATTTCGCGTATCTTTTTCATCAATCTGTTGTTTTTATCTTAAAACGTATCTCGAAGGGGAATCGTATGCTGAGGATTAGAAAAGATCCTCCATCGTGTAGATACCCTTCTTGCCACAGAGGAACTCGGCCGCTACGACAGCACCCTCGGCCAGCGTGCGACGATTCTTGATCGAGTGTCGAATCTCCAGCACATCGTCCTCCGAAGAGTAGGTTACCGAGTGGTCGCCAGGAACCATACCTATGCGGAGCGACTCGATGGGGATGAGCGACTTATCGTCAGAGGTGGGGGTATTCACCCAGCCCGATTTGCGATCAACGAGCGAGATGATATCCTCGGCAAGCGTTACGGCTGTGCCGCTCGGAGCGTCCTTCTTCTGTGTGTGGTGGGTCTCCGACATAGAGATCTCGTACGAGGGGAAACGATTCATCAAACGTGCCAACTCGCGGCTTAGTCGGAACATAAGGTTTACGCCCAAAGAGTAGTTCGAGGCGTAGAACATCGCGCCGCCGCGCTCCTCGCACAACGTCTGCAACTCCTTCAGGCGGTCGGTCCAGCCCGTAGTGCCGCTCACAACAGCTGTGCCGCACTCAAGACAGGTGCGGATGTTCTGGTAGGCGGTTGAAGGGGTTGTGAACTCGATGGCAACGTCTATATCCTTGAGATTCTCGGCGTTGAGGTCAGAGGCGTTGTCGATGTCTATGATGAGGGCTACCTCGTGGCCACGCGAGAGGAGAATCTTCTCGATCTCGCGGCCCATCTTGCCGTAGCCGATAATTGCTGCTTTCATACTATGCTTGTTTTACGATTTTTATAACCCACAAATATATGAATAATTCCCGAGAGAAAAAAATTAGATACTGAACCGTTGTAATAATTTTCTGGATTGTAATTTTTTTTTTGTACATTTGCTTTGATTAACACCATTAATTTACTGCTATGAGAAGAATTATTAATCTTTTTTTGACAATCATATGTCTGTTTTCGCTGACAAATCTATCGGCTGCAAAGCCCAAGACCACAAAGGAGGGATATGTCGTGGTGACAGTTAAGGCCGATGGTAAGCGAGATGTCAGCGACGCCATACAGAAGATAATCGACGAAAATCCCAATCGCACGATATTTTTTCCCGATGGTGTTTACCTTATCTCGAAACCCAT
>JAFOEH010000268.1 GCA_017380275.1 Alistipes sp. | reverse complement strand
GCCGTGCCATACCTCTGCGGGGAATATTGCCGTATTAAAGAGCAGAATCAATCCGAGGCCCGAGTTTTGAATACCAATCTCGACGGTGAGCGAGCGGCGGTCGGCCTTGGGCACCTTGGCCAACGTGCCACCAAAGAAACCTGTACCCATTGCACAAGCATTGTGAATCAGCACGATGAAGAACACATAGAAGATATTATCCAAAAAGAGCTGGAAATTCTGCGAGAACGACACTGCGACCATACCGATGAAGAGTAGAATCGACATAACCTGCGCAGGCTTGGTAATCTTCTTTGTTGCATTGGGAAAGTAGTGCGAGAAGATGAGTCCCAGCGCAATGGGCAATCCTAAAAGCAGCAGGATCTGCTCGAGCATAGGCATAAAGGGGATAACCAACATCGGAATGTCGCTCTTAATGCTCACGACCTGACTGTAGAGCGAACCCCAGAAGAAGAAGTTCAGCGGGGTGATAAATGGCGCAAAAGCAGTCGTGATGGCGGTCATCGATACCGACAACTCGATGTTTCCCTTCGAGAGCGAGGAGATGAAGTTGGAGATGTTGCCACCAGGGCACGATGCCACAAGGATCATTCCGAGCGCAATCATTGGCGTAATTAACCGATTTAGAGCCAATGCGATAAGGAATGTTACGGCCGGCAGACCGATCCACTGCAGGAATACTCCTACGATTACTGATTTGGGAGATGTGAATACCTCCTTAAAGGTGCTGAGCTTGATACCGAGCGCCACACCAAACATTACGAAAGCAAGAATGATGTTTACAATCAACATTCCACCCTCCCCAAAATTAATGGTAATACCATTTAGGGCTTCTAACTGTTCTTTCATTACAAATAAACATCAGGCAGCCGATCTGTCGGCCACTTTTATGGTTAGTCATTATGTCGGGCTGCGCCAATAGTTCTATTTACGCGACATTAAAGACTATCGTTCTTGCCCAAAAAATCAACAAAATGTTGATATTCTGCCACAAATGTATCAAAAAATATCAAAAATTACAATAATCCGCCCACATTCTCGACATATTTGGCTAACTGCTAACAAAAAAGCCTGCCTAACCAATGGTTAGACAAGCCTATTTGATATTATTCATTCTTTAACACTTACTGATTCCGATTCGGGCCTCCTCGTTGTCTTTCTCAAGCTTCTCGTCCTCCTCCCAGTCGAACATCGGGAATTCGCGGCCTCCTGCGAGCGAGAATCGCGTGTAGGTGATAGGCAGTCCGCGCTGGAGGAATTTTGTCTCGTAGGCAGTCTTAACCGAGAGTTCTGCATCGGCATAGCCAGAGCCGTAGATGTCATTGTTTGATGCTTCACACGGCAGAGAAAAGTGACGTACAACCTCGTTCGTGTAGCCGTAGAGGTGCTGCGAGTCGGTCTTGAGGTTGATCCAGCCATCAGCTGCGAGGAATTGTGCGTAGTACTCCAAGAAGATGGGAGACGTAAGACGCTTCTTCGCACGTCGAGTCTTGAGCTGCGGATCGGGGAATGTAATCCAAATCTCAGCAACCTCTCCCTCGGCAAAGAACGAATTGATAAACTCAATGCGCGTGCGCAGGAATCCCACGTTCGTCATTCCGTTCTCCGTGGCGGTCTTTGCTCCGCGCCACATACGTGCACCCTTGATGTCCACGCCTATGTAGTTTGCCTCTGGGTTACGCTCGGCCAGAGCGATAGTGTACTCGCCCTTGCCACATCCGAGTTCCAGAATGATGGGGTTGTCGTTGTGGAAAAAATCCTTGTGCCAACGCCCTTTCAGAGGGTGATCCTTGTGAAAAATCTCCTCAAATTCGGGCTGTACCATACACGCGAATGTGAGGTTTTCGGCAAATCGTTTGAGTTTATCTTTTCCCATATGGTTATCTTTTCGATTCAAAGTTTATTCCTGCAGCCTCCACTCCAACGACCTCCTTTTGAGGAGTGTTACTACTGAAAAAGAAATACTAGATAAATATAACTTACCAGATATAGATGTTTTAAAGGTAGGACATCATGGATCTAAGACAAGTAGTAGTAAAGAGTTTATAGATGAAATAAATC
>JAFOEH010000267.1 GCA_017380275.1 Alistipes sp. | reverse complement strand
CCGTTACCTGCTGGGTGGCGCTTGGGTACCCTCGATAGTTGATGATTACGATATCTCGTACACCGAGAATATCGGTGCGGCATACGCCGTAGCGACAATGAACTATGGCCGTTGGAGTGCCGTTGTGGGTCTGCGTGGCGAATATACCTACGCCAACGGTCGAGAGTCGGATGTGGAGCAGAACTACTTCTCGCTCTTCCCGAATGCCAACTTCTCATACGCACTCGACAAGACGGGCAAGCACTCTATCGTGGCGCAGTATTCGCGCTCTATCTCGCGCGCAAGTTTCTGGAATCTTACGCCACGTCGTATGCAAATCTCTGACTACACCTATCAGACAGGTAACCCTGCGCTGAGACCGCAGTTTGTCAATCAATATTCGCTGACAGCAGTTTTGGGGTATAAATATTCGCTGACTTTTGTGGTGCAGAATATTAAAGATGATATCCAGCAGAAGGTGGTGAGCGATGCGTTGAATCCCAATATGATGAATCTTACGCACGAGAACCTGCCGACGACTAATCAGTATGCGGTAGTTGCAAGCCTGCCCATAACGCTTGCGAAGTGGTGGGATTGGAACACTAATCTTACGGGAGGTATCCTCGAACAGCGTCTGGATGCCGATGCCCCCAAGACAAACAAGCCGTTTGCCCAGTGGTACACCGCGATGACCTTTAAGTTACCCAAGAAGTTCTTTGTCGATGTTGATTATTCGGGTATGACAGGATTGGAGATCAGTAACCTGAAAATCGCTGCTAACCACTCGCTCAACATGAATTTCAAGAAGCTTATCAAGGATTCGTGGGTGTTGCAAATAGGTTTGCAGAATTTGGTGCGCCAGCGCAACAATCTAATCTCGGGTGATGAGAATTTCACTCGCGAGGTGGATGTTTTCGGTCAATACCAGGATTTCTACGTTCGTTTCTCGGTTACATGGAACTTCAAGAGCGGTAAGCAGTTCCGCTCGAAGAGCGTCGAAAAGGGTGATGATGCATCACGAATGTAAAGAATACAACTCAACTATTACCATAAGCACTTTTGTTGAGAGGGCGGACAACCACGATGGTCGTCCGCCCTCTTTCTTACTCTATCGCATCCTTCAGCGCCCGGAAGAGCCGCAGAGCCTCCTCCCGACTCATATATGGAGTGCCGTTGGGGTCGTGAGTCCCTTTTTCAGTCAGCACATACTCGGGATGATACTGCACACCCACCACAAAACGGCAGTCGGTGCGCTCCAGCGCCTCCACAATCTCTACTCCACCCGCGACGGTCGATGCTGTCACGATGGCCTTCGTCCCCTCGAGCGACCCGATGGCCTGATGGTGCCACGAGGGAGTGCCCGTAATGACCGCCTGGCCGAGAATCTTGTGTAGCAGCGAGTTTGGTGCGGTAATCTCCGCATCGTGGCTGATGTAGCCTCGCCGCTCCGCATCACGATGTGTGTAGTCGTATTCGGCTCCGATCTGGGCATAGAAAGTCGGAATGTCCTGAATGAGCGGTGCGCCCGACACTACGGCCAGCATCTGCGCCGCACGGCAGATGCAGAGCGTCGGTATGTCCTGATCGATGCAGTACGAGAGCAGCAGATAGTCGCTCACATCGCGCGTCGGGTTGTAATCCCGCTCGGCCTCAATGCCGTGCCACGGCTCAGGCTCACGAAACAGCGTGGGGCTTATATCCTCACCGCCCGTAAATACCACCGCATCGATGCCGCGCATCACCTCCTCAACGTTCGAGCCTTTGTGGGTGTTGCGCTTCACCGCATCGGCATCCGCCCCGATGAGTATTCCGAGCGAGTCGATATGCGCGGGCGCAATCTTTTTGTCGATGTATGTGAGGTCGCCCGACTCCACCAGCTCGAGTAGTACAGGCTCGGCGCCTATGGCTTTGATGGCGTTGTATGTTCCCACATACGACGAGCCGTCCAAACCCTCACGCCAGGCAATACCGATAACGGGTGTGCGGGCCTCGGTGCAGGCACTCAGCAACCATATGCAGAGCGCAAAAAGAGCATATAATCCTTGTCGCATAACTATTTCGCCTTAAAGATAACAACCTCGCCATCGCGTGCCGCGCGCAAGGGCTTGGGTAAATCCCTGTCCAGCTCGGCCTGCGTGCCGTGCAGTGTGCGGGCCATATGTGTAAGATAAACGGGCTGATTAGCCGCTGGGGTGTAGCGCTTGGTCTTCTCCAGAACGCGCACAACGCGCTCCACGCCTGCAACACTGGTGTGTGTGAAGGAGCGGAAGTCATCGTCGTAGCCAATGCCCATCGTCGCCTCCATAATGAGTGCCGTGATGGGATTCCCCGGCTTTTCGTGTGCATCAATTCCCGCCAATCGTGCCGCAACGGCAGGTATGCCGCCCGTGTCGGTGGCGTAGATCAGTCTTACGCCCTGCTTCTCGATAAGATACATCAGCGTCTGCTCGAACTGATAACCCGTCGCGTGGCTGGCCGGTAGCGGCGTGATAGCCACATCGCCCACATAGACCTTCTGCCCGACATAGAGCGGTATTATTTTGGGCATAGGCACTTCGGCCTGCGTTGCCGCACGCTGAAAATCGGCCTTTGCAATATCGTACCACGTCTGGCCCAAATAGACACGTTTGACGCCAGCTTGCAGAGCCGATGCAGGGTGGTAGTGGTCGCCGTGCGAGTGGGTGTAGAATATCGTTTCGGGATGCGCCTCGGCGGGTATCATCTCAAGGTTTGTCGCCGTGAGGTCGATGAAGATGCTGTCATCGAGCAGGATGCTCGATAGGCGGCGATGCTCGCCTCGCTCATCACGCCCCTTCCAGTCGGCGGCACCCGTTCCGAGAAATCGCACCTGCAACCCCTCCGAAGGGGGTGTTGCCGCGGCAAACCCCTTTGCCTGCAACCCCTCTACGCTCGTTGCGAGCAGCGTTGCCGCTGTGGTCTTTAGGAATGTTTTTCTATTCATAGGCAGTCGTATTTATATACGTTGGTATGTTTGGGCTCGAATCCGCTCGTGCGATATAGCTCGTTGGCCTCTATGCGCGCGGGATTCGATGTCAGCATCAGCGTGCAGGGTGCAAGTTCTCGCTGGCAGTATTTAATCGCCTCGTTGATCAGCTCTCGCCCGAGGCCCTGTCCACGCCAGCGGCTATCCACTACAACATCCTCCACCCACACCTTGCGTCCCGTGGGTGAGGAGTAGATTCCGATCGTGAGCATCCCCACAACCTCCTCTCCGCGCAGGATGAACAGCTCAGACGAGGGGCTCTGCACGATGCGCTCCAGTGCCTCCAAATCGAACTCCACCTCTTTGGTTGTAAGCTGTCCTAGCAGATGGCGAATCGGCCCAACGAGCTCCTGCATCGGGAGTTTTATGCGTTCAATCGAATACTCATTCATACGTTGTAGTTTATGGGGTATTGAGGTTTTAGGTCTAATTAACGTGTGAAGTTAATACAATTTTCAAGATTTCCATCGACCAGTCCCGATTTTTTCAGCCTACATACCCGTCTTTCCCCCTTGCTGGAGCCCCATCCCCAAAATCTGTTACCACCCTCTGTCGCTATCCCATAAAGTAGTGAATTTGCCTTTTAAGATAATATCTTTTAATAAATATTAGTATCTTTGCCACCGCAAATGGTTAATGGGTTATTTCGACATATCCGTAGTATAAATCCCTCGGTATTACTACTTGTGCTCTTTATCGAGTATGTTGCCAGCGTAACGATGTTTACGCACAGCCACATCATCGACGGAGATGTCGTATACCATTCACACCTTTACGCCGACTCGGCCGAGGCCCCCAGCCATAGCCACTCCACGCAGCAGGTCAAAGTCATTGCACAATTGTCGCTCTACATCGCCCTTGCCGCCACTGTAAGCTTTGCCGTAGGAAATCCTATTTATCGATTCCTGCGCATAGTCATCGATTCGTGCTACGAGACTCTGCAGCGCTGTGATCTTCACTTCTCGCTTCGCGCACCTCCCGTTGTTATTGAATTCTAAAGGCCCGCGAGGGCTTTGTGTGGGTATGGACTCTCCATACGCGCCGGCTCATTGTATTCACATAACAACTTAAATTAAATGAAAACCCGATTTTTTCTATTCATAGCCCTTGTTGTGGCCCTTTGTGTAGGCTCAACAGACGATTTGTCGGCTCAGCGCCGAGGCACCGACGCCAACATTCACGGACATATCATCCACGCTCAGACGCGCGAGCACATCCCCTTTGTAACCATCACCATCAAGGATACCACCATCGGCCTTGTTGCCGATGCCTCGGGCCACTTCTTCCTGAAGAATCTCCCCGTTGGTGAGCATACGATCGTTGCCGAGGCCATCGGCCTTGAGACAGTCGAGCAGACCGTTCGTATGGAGGCGGGCAAGACCATCGAGCTTAACTTTGAGATGACGGATGCCACCCACACGATGGACGAGGTGGTAGTCTCAGCCACCCGCAACGAGACCAACAAGAAGGCTACGGCCACCATCGTGAATGTCGCTTCGGCCAAGCTCTTCGACACCACAGGCTCGAACAATCTGGCCGAGTCGATGGCCTTCCAGCCGGGCTTGCGCGTGGAGAATACCTGCGGCAACTGCGGTGCGGTGCAGCTCCGTATCAACGGTCTGGATGGTCAATATTCGCAGATCCTTCTTGATTCGAGCCCTATCTTCTCGTCGCTGGCGGGTGTCTATGGCCTTGAGCAGTTGCCCGTGGCGATGATCGAGCGCGTTGAGGTCATTCGCGGTGGCGGCTCGGCACTCTTCGGCTCGAACGCTATCGGTGGCGTTGTGAATATCATCACCAAGGAGCCCCTGCGCAACTCGCTTCAGCTTGGCCATACGACCAACATTATGGAGAGCGGCGATGCCGAGTTCAATACCTCGCTCAATGGCTCATTCGTCTCGGACGACCGCCGCGCAGGAGTCTATCTCTTTGGTATGGTCAAGGATCGTGATGCCTACGACCGCAACGACGACGGCTTCATGGATCTTACGAGTATGCTCTCGCGCACGCTCGGTTTTAGAGGTTATTATAAGACTTCGGCACACTCTAAACTCACCGCCGAGTATCACAACATCAGTGAGTTCCGTCGCGGTGGCGATAATATCGACCTTCCGCCCCATATGGCCGAGATCGCCGAGCAGGTCGATCACAATATCAACGGTGGTAGCCTCCGCTGGAACTACTTCTCGCCCAACTCGCGCCACTTCGTAAATCTCTACACCTCGGCGCAGGGTATCGGCCGCGACAGCTACTACGGCACGGGCAAAGACCCCAATGCCTATGGCGAGACTAAGGACTTTACGCTGGTTGCCGGTGCGCAGTATAGCTACGTCTTCGAGAAGTGCCTCTTCCTGCCTGCGCAGTTTACCGTCGGATTTGAGTATTCGTATAACGACCTGAATGACCACTCGATGGGCTTCAGCCGCACCATCGAGCAGACCGTTCGCACGGCAGGTCTCTACCTCCAGAACGAGTGGCAGAGCGAGAAGGTGAATTTCATCATCGGAGGCCGCCTCGACAAGCACAATATGATGGATAAGGTGATCTTCTCGCCCCGTGCCAACCTGCGATACAGCCCCCACGAGAATGTCGGCCTTCGCGTGAGCTACTCGAGTGGCTACCGCGCTCCGCAGGCATTCGACGAGGATCTGCATATCGATGCGGTGAATAACCAGTCGTCGATCATCGAGCTCGATCCCAACCTCAAGCCCGAGTACTCGCACAGCTTCTCAGCCTCGGCCGACCTCTACCACAACTTCGGCACGTTGCAGGCCAACCTTCTCATCGAGGGCTTCTACACGATGCTCGACGATGTCTTTGCGCTGGCCAAGACGGGCGAGAATGAGGAGGGCTACATCATCCAGACGCGCTACAACGCCTCGGGTGCAAAGGTGCGCGGTCTGAATGCCGAGCTGAAGTTGGGTATTCCCGATGTGTTCGAGCTTCAGGCGGGCTACACCTTCCAGCGCAGCCACTACAACGAGCCCGAGGAGTGGTCGGATAATGTCGAGGCTGTGCGCCGTATGTTCCGTACGCCCGACCACTACGCCTACTTCACCGCATCGGCCAACCTGACGCGCAAGTTCAAGGCTTCGCTCTTTGGTAACTACACGGGCCAGATGCTCGTTCAGCACAACGCCGGCTATATCGAGGCCGACCGCTCGGAACTCACCCCTTCGTTCTGGGATTTGGGTCTGAAGCTGAGCTATAACTTCCAGCTGACTAACACCATCGGTCTGGAGGTCAACGGCGGTGTCAAGAACTTCCTCGACTCATATCAGAACGACATTGATCGCGGCGCTTTCCGCGACTCGGTCTATATCTTCGGCCCGATGATGCCCCGCACGTTCTTCCTCGGCGTGAAGTTTACGTTGTAATCCTGACGCACAGCGTTGGAACGTAAAAATAGTCTGGTTGCTACCTGCGGCCAGACTATTTTTTTTACTGCCCAAAATAATATACTCCCCGTTGCGTTATTAATAAAAGCCCCGCGCGGTTGCGCGTAAATCAATTTTTCTCTATATTTGCGTAATGCACGCTATGAAACAGTTTCTATCCATCATATCCCTGCTTGTGCTCTGCTCCTGTTCGAGCGGTGTACGGTTCGACATCTCGGGTCGGCTTACGCAAAATGCCGCCCACGAGGTCTATCTCGTCGTGCAGAACACCTCCACCGACACCATCGCCGTTGCTACGGTCGATCGCTCCAATCGCTTCCGCCTGCGCGGTAGGGTAGAGGAGCCTACGACGGCCTTCGTCTGCGACGATAACGGCAACGCTCTGGCGATGCTCCTTACCGAGAGTGAACCCCTCACGTTGCGAGCCCTCTCTACGGGCGGATACATTGCCGAGGGCGGCCCGATGAACGACAAATACAACCTCATCGTGCAACGCCTCTCGGATACGGCCCGCCGCCTTATGGAACTCGATCCCGAGGCCGAGAGCTATATGGAAGAGTATGAGATGCTCGCGGCACGTTATCAGGATATTCTCTTTACGGGTATCTCGGACAATCTGGATAATATCGTCGGCGTGGAGCTCTTCCTTGAGCAGGAGTCACTCACGCTGTCGGCCGAGGATATGCGCGTGCGTATGGGCCAGTTCTCGCCCCAGATGCAGGCCCTTGCCCCGATGCGCCAGTTTGCCGAATATATCGAGGTGGTGGCTCTTACCGAGGTCGGCCGCCCCTTTGTAGATCTTCAGCTCACGACCACCACAGGTCCCGCCACGCTCGAGGAGGTGTGTCGCGGCCGCTGGGTGCTGCTCGACTTCTGGGCAACGTGGTGCGAACCCTGCCTGGAGCAGATGCCCCTCTTGCAACAGGCCTACGAGCGCTACGCCATCCGAGGTTTTGAGGTGTGTGCCGTATCGCTCGATAGCGACGAGCAGCGCTGGCGCAGCTACGTCGAGCAGAATCGCCTGCTCTGGACCAATGCCATCGACCGCGTTGACGAGGAGGGCTCGGCTGTAAATGTATATGGTCTGCATACGATTCCTGCCAATTACCTGATCTCGCCCGAGGGCGTGATCGTAGCCCGCAATCTCTACGGCGAGGCTCTGCTGCACGAGTTGGAGCATATTTTCGCGCAGTAGGAGAATTTTAGCAATGGTGTAGAATTGTGTGCAAATCAGTGAGTTTGGCGCGGGATGAGAAAATGGTTTGAAAAAAAGTCGAAAAAGATTTGCATAAAAAGAAAAAGTGCCGTATATTTGCACTCGCAATCAGCAAATGGCTCCGTAGCTCAACTGAATAGAGTACTTGACTACGGATCAAGCGGTTACAGGTTTGAAT
>JAFOEH010000266.1 GCA_017380275.1 Alistipes sp. | reverse complement strand
AGATAGCGCAAATCAAACCTGCCAAATAAAGAATAGTTCCCATTTCACTTAAATATTTTGGTTAAACAATAGTTTTTCGCCTTTTCCTTCCTCACGCTTGAGCCACAGCCAAATCATTCATCATCCTGTTGCTCAATTGTATACACACCATCATCATATCGCACATCGCTCAGGAACAAACCCACAGCAGGTGCACCCGCACTCGAGCGCGAAAGATCGCGACTATGCAATATATCGCGGAATTCCTCAACCGTATAACGTCCACGTCCAACATCCACAAGCGTACCCACAATGGCGCGAATCATATTGCGCAAAAAGCGGTCGGCCCGAATCGTAAAGATAAGCAGATCCTCATCCCACTCGGCGCGTCGCCACTCAGCTCGCGTCACACGACAGATATTGGTTTTATTATTCGAGTTCAGCTTTGCAAACGACGTAAAATCCTCATACTCTGTAAGTGCCCGCGCCGCCTCATTCATTCGCTCCACATCGAGCTGAACGTAATACTGCCACGCCGAATGTCGGCGAAACGGATTTTTCCGTTGCGACAAATAATATGTATATTCACGCTCAACGGCATCAAATCGCGCGTGCGCCTCGGCCCTAACCTCTCTCACACGACTCACCGCCACATCTTGTGGCAGGATCAGATTCAGCTTATAGACGAGCTTTGCACAATCCTCCACACCTTTCTGCGAATCGAAGTGCGCCACATAGTATGACGCGTTAACCCCCGTGTCGGTTCGCCCGGCTCCGACCACCTCCACCTGCTCACGCAGTAGGGTAGAGAGTGCCTGCTCCAGAGTCTGCTGCACCGAAGGATCGTTTGGTTGTCGCTGCCAACCGCAGTAGGCCGCACCATCGTATGAAAGCTCAATAAAGTAGCGCATTATTTCATATATTTTTCGTGCGTACGGTCGGTTACAACACTCACATCATCAATATGCAGATTCTCGAAATAGCCCGTACCGCCATCCTTGCCAACCTCCAAAATCTTATTCTCGGTAGTTGCATTATGCTGGCGATGACCTGCATGCATATTCATAACGGCAGAGTTAAACTCTCCGTCCGACTTAAAAATAGTATGCTTTGCACCTCGCTTCGAATACCAATAAGCAAAGCAATTATCATAGCGGCTTGCACTCTTTGTGATGCGGAAAGCCGTTGAGAACTCGTCGCTATAACAGAAGTCATACCAGTTACATCCCGCCTCGTCAAGGAATCCGCAACTATCCTGATCGACACCATCTGATCCACCATAATACAGCGGGTGAATATTTCTCAACATATTGGCTTGCGAACGCAGGACAAAACCGGTATGCACCGCAGCAATACGCATATTTGTAAAGGTGTTATCAAAGCCCTCAACCAACACGCCGACACTCTCAGAAGTATTGATACCCACAATGTTAACGCCCGTAATATCACAATCCGACGAACCATTGTTTGCACCGTGCTTGACGTGTATTCCCAGCACCACACCCTTAATCGAAGTGTTACGAATAACCGTCTCGCGACCACTGTCAATCGATATACCCTTGGCTACACCCGAGCCATCGATAATACCGCCATTGAGATAGTAATTACGACCAGGCGTACCAATGTCGTTTGCCGCATCCTTGCCACCCAAACGTATCATAGCCTCGTCGTGCGACCAACCCTCAGCAGCCTTGATAATGGCATAGTTCGAAAGCTCCAAAGCCACGCTCTTTGTAGGCTCGGCGGGAGTTAAAATGGGTTTCGAGATAAGGTAAACACCATCGGGAAAAAATATCGTGCGATTGGGATTCTCGTCGATTATCTTCTGTATTGCGTCGCTGACATCTCGCTTACCATCGGCCTTAACTGTCACCACGACATATCCCTCCGTTGTGGTCTTGGGCTTT
>JAFOEH010000265.1 GCA_017380275.1 Alistipes sp. | reverse complement strand
GAGCTTGACGTGGGTGGGGAACGTAGCACCACCCATACCTACGATACCAGCATCCTTAATCTTTGCGATAATCGCAGCCGAATCCAAATTGCACTCGCGCTTAACCTCTGACGAGCAGTCGATCTCGGGCATCCACTCGTCGCCTTCGCGCTTGATCGTAATCATCATCTGGCGCAGGCCCTGACCATTGGGCTGCAGATCTACGGCCGTCACCGTACCCGAAATGGGAGAGTGGATATTGGCCGACATAAAGCCCGTAGCCTCGGCTATGAGCTGGCCCGTGAGAACCTTATCGCCCTTGGCAACCTTTGCGGTTGCGGGGGCACCGATGTGCTGTCCGAGCGGAATATTTACGACATCGGGGAGCGCCAAGGTCTCGATGGCCTTCGTGCAGCTCCATTTTTTATTATCCGACGGATGGACTCCGCCTATGGGAAATGTCTTCATAATCTCTTCTATTTCTGCTCGTTAACACTCTTATTCTCTGCCTTGGGCTCTACGGCGGGCTTCTCCGCAGCGGGCTTCTCCGCAGCAGGTTTCTCTGCGGTGGGCTTTGCTGCGGGGGCCTTAGGCTCCTTGGGCAGGGGATCCATACCCTTCAGCACGATTGCGCCCGTAGGACACTCATTTACACACTTGCGGCACAACTTACACTTCTGTGAGTCGATGTACGCAACACCGTTCTCCACCGTGATAGCACCGAAAGCACACACCTTGGCACACTTGCCACAACCGATACAGCCAGCCTTACAAGCCTTCATCGTCACAGCACCCTTGTCCTTAGATACGCAGCTTACATACACGGCGCGATTCTTGGGCCACTTCTTGCGAAGCTCGATAATACCCTTAGGACAGGCCTTAACGCAGGCACCACAAGCCGTACACTTGTCGGCATCGACCTCGGCAATACCGGTCTCGGGATTGACCTTGATAGCGTCGAACTTACAAGCATCAACGCAGTCGCCATAACCCAAACAGCCGTAAGCACAGGCCGTCTCACCCACATAGAACGACGAAGCGATAACGCAGCTCTTGGTTGCGTTGTACTCGTTGGTGCGGGGACGCTTGCCGCATACACCTCCACAACGAACCGTTGCAACGGTGGGCTCCTTCTCGGGGGCTACCTTACCCAGGTACGCCGCCATTTTCTTCATACACTCCGCACCGCCAACAGGACAGAAGAGCGCCGAGATATCCTCGCGTACGACCATAGCCTCGGCCATAGCACGACATCCGGCAAATCCACAACCACCGCAGTTAGCTCCCGGGAGCATCTTCTCAACCTCATCGATGCGGGGATCCTCCTCAACCTTGAACTTCTGTGCCACGAAGTACAGAATCACAGCCGACAGAATACCCAACACACTGAGGGTCAGAATTGTTGATAATAATACCGTCATTTTGTTTGTTTAATTATTATAAATTTTATTGTATCTTTCACCTTATCATTCAACAGGTGCAATAGCAGATAATAGACTGCCACACCACCCAAGGCGGCCAAAACGGCCACGCCTTCGCTCGCCCCCAGCAAAATAGAGCCGACGAGCATCAGAGTTAAAACAAAAAAAGGCACTACATAGGCCAACACGACCGACTTAGCACCCATCGAGCGGCTCAACAAGGCCACCTCGACACTCTCCCCAACACTAAAATCCGCAGCCGCATCCGTTCGCACCTCGACAATCTTATCGGCCGACTCCGCAGCTCCGCACACCGCCTTGGCCTGGCAGCTACCGCACGCACTATTGACCTTCATACGCACCGTGACACAATCGCCATCAATGCGCACGACCTCACCCGTGTGTTTAACATCTGCCATAGCGCGTCCCGATTAAGGATTAATAACCGTACTTATTAACCAGCGGGAAGAGGCACTCGTGACGGAACGAGCTGGTCGAGAGACGCAACACGGGGGGATACTGATAACGCTTCTTCACGTTCTGCATCACCATTGTGTGGATTCGCTCCACAACCTCCGAGTCGAAACCTGCGTTAATAATCTCCTCTCGGTGCTGGCCAACCTCGATCATACGATACAGGATGGCATCAATCACCTCGTAGGGAGGCAGAATGTCGCTATCCTTCTGGTTGGGACGAAGCTCCGACGAGGGCTCCTTCTTGAGAATCGATTCGGGGATTACGTCGTCGAATTTGAGATTGATATATCGTGCCAGATCGTACACTTCACTCTTGTAGAGGTCGCCCGTAGGGCTGAATGCACCCGCCGTATCACCGTAGAGCGTACACCAGCCAATGGCATTCTCGCTCTTATTCGACGAGTTGAGCAAAACGTAACCATCCTTATTCTGCAACGCCATCAGCAACACCGTACGGATACGCGACTGGATATTCTCCTCCGTGGCATCAAACTCCGTACCTCCGGTGACAGGTTTCAGGGTATCCATAATTGCTGTATAGGCCTCGTTGATGGGCAATACGCTAAATTCGATGCCCAGATTATCGGCCAACTGCTTGGCATCCTCAATCGACTCCTCTGACGAGAACTGCGAGGGCAACATCAATCCCTTCACATTCTCCTTACCCAATGCGCCAACGGCCAGGCAAGCCACCACCGACGAGTCAATACCACCCGACAAACCTACGCAGGCCTTCTGGTAGCCACTCTTGATGAAGTAATCGCGTATGCCCAGACAAGCAGCCTGATAAACCATACGAGTACGATCGTTGTATGTCGTGTAGGGAACATCCACGCTCTCGTGCTCGGCCATCGTGTCGAAAATGACGAAATCCTCCTCGAAGCTCTTCATCAGAAGCTC
>JAFOEH010000264.1 GCA_017380275.1 Alistipes sp. | reverse complement strand
GGCAGGTAGAGGCGATACTCGAAGCCCTTTCGATGGTGCGAAGGGTTGGCGGGAAGGCCTTTGTATGTGTATTTCACCTCCTCGCCAAATGAGTAGCGGCCTGCACAATAGGCCTCCACACCATCGCTATCGATACGGTAAAGATCGACTCCCGATACGCCCGTCGAGGGCATATGAGGCATAGCGTAAGATGACGATGTGGTGGTGTAACGCACCTCAATATCAGGCGAATTGGTGTAAAAGGCAACCATCAAACCAGCCGAATGCTGTGCCAGCGACCACACGGCATCGCGCACCTCCGTCTGGGCACGCTTCGGGAGACGGGCATAACCATCAATCTCCTCCACGAAGGCTTGATTTTGCATTATAGGCTCTACGCTCTTCATCGGATCGTGCCACACCATTTGTGCCTGCGACGAAAGACAGCAGAGGAGTGAGAGCAGAGTGAAAAAGACTCTTTTCATAGCTATAATTTGCTTAAAAAACGCTCTCTGTCGACTACAAAACGGGTGTGACTACCCTCGCCTATTATGCCCTTCTCGTCCCACGCCTTAACGGCGAAGGTAAGGCGGCGGCCATCCACCGCAGTAAGCTCTGCCGATGCGGTGATTGTAGCTCCGAGCGGCGATGCCTTTAGGTGCGAGGTGTTGATCTGTGTGCCGACCGTAGCCGAGCCTTCGGGGAGATGATCCTTAACGGCCAGCATAGCAGCGTTCTCCATAAGTGCTACCATAGCGGGCGTGGCAAATACATCCATATCGCCCGAGCCGAGTGTGGCAGCCGTGTTGGCTACTGACACTACGGTTGTGCTTTCGTGTTTTAGTCCTATTTCCATAATTTATTCAGCATTAGAAGTTTTGAACCATACATTCATCGCCGTTCCATCGCCACGATTATTCCACGAGTAGTACGGGATAAGTTTTAAGGGAGAGTTCGAGGCGTCGATGGTGATCGTCGGAATTCCCTTCATATTACCGTCGGTGAATGGTGCAACCTCGCCCTGCTGGCCTATCTTATCTACAACGTAGCTTGATACCTGCTCCTTATTGTCGGGCTCCTCGGCACAGAATACCAGCGGGCCTCGAGTGATACAGGTACGACCGCGGTCAGCTTCGACACGCTCGTCAGCTACCGAGTAGCGCACGGGCATCGGGATCTCCAGCTCTACGCGATCGCCAGCCTTCCACTCGCGGCGAACGGGGATGAAGCCATTGACAATCTCCGAGCGCACCTTGCGGCCATTGATGCGGGCTACGACCTTCGCGCCATTCTCATCAGCATAGTTGTACAACTCGCCCGGCACGAACTTCTCGCCACTCCACGTCGGAACGCGCAACCACAGCGTGAACTCTTCGCCCTCGCTCTGGGGCGTTACCTCGATCGAGATGTTGCCATCGAAGGGGTAAGCGGTCTGCTGTTTCAGCGTTACATTGCCACCAGCCATCGGGATAGAGGTCTCGCTGCCGATATAGAATCCGCAATAGATGTTATCCTCGGCGTGCGAATATATCATTCCCGACACTTGCGGGATAAGACGTGCGAGATTCGATGGACAGCACGCCGTCGAGAACCACTCGGCACGACCAGCCGTACCGTGGTTGAATTTGCGCTCGCCATCAGTCTCCAATGGATTGACGTAGAAGAAACGATTGCCCGCAAGATTTACGCCCGCCAGCACATTATTGTATAGCGCCACCTCGGCAACATCCAGATACTTCGCATCGCCCGACATTAAGAACATACGGTAGTTGAAGAATACGTTACCCACGGCGGCACAGGTCTCATCGTAGGTCTCCACATTAGGCAGAACGTACGCAGGACCGAACTTCTCCAACCCGGCCACGGCACCCAGGCCGCCCGTGATGTGCATCTTGCGATCGACAATATCGTGCCAGATGGCATCCAAAGCAGGCTGCATAGTCTCATCACCCGCAAAATCCACTACGTCGGCCATACCCGAGTAGAGATACATCGCTCGAACCGAGTGGCCCACCGCCTCGCGCTGATCGCGCACGGGCTGATGCTGCTGTGCGTAGTCGGAAGTCTGAACGCCCTCGCCCTGCGGAGAGTACGTCACGCCACGAATATCCAGAAACTTCTGCGCCATTTCGAGATAGAGTTGCTCGCCTGTAGCCTGATGCAGTTTAACCAACGCGAGTTCAATCTCCTCGTGGCCCGGAGCGCGCATCACGGGTTTGCCGTCGTTGTAGGCGGGATCACCCTCGAAAAAAACGCGGTTGATATGGCGAGCATTCTTCTCCGCCACATCCAACCACTTGCGCTTGCCCGTGGCTCGGTAGTAGGCAACAGCACCCTCATACATATGGCCCATATTGTAGAGCTCGTG
>JAFOEH010000263.1 GCA_017380275.1 Alistipes sp. | reverse complement strand
CTTAACTACATTCTTTATGAAGCAAAGACGTGGAAGATTCGGGTTCGGGAAGACAGCGTTCGGGTCGGGCCTGTTGGATATTGTGCTCATGGTGGTAAATTCCGATTTATGTGGGTAAATATACAATAATTACATTTAATTATAATTACTTTTCCAACAGATCGGGCCTTAACGCCTTGGTGCGCTCATACGACTGCTCCTCCTGCCACTTTTCGATCTCGGCAAAGTTACCCGAGAGTAGCACATCGGGCACACGCCAGCCACGGAACTCGGCAGGGCGGGTATAGACGGGCGGTGCTAACAGGTCGTCCTGAAAGCAATCCGTCAGGGCCGATGCCTCGTCGCCGATAGCGCCCGGCAGCAGTCGCACAACCGAGTCGGTGATGATGCAGGCGGCAAGCTCGCCACCCGTCAGAACGTAGTCACCGATCGAGATCTCACGCGTTATGAGGTGCTCGCGAATACGATGGTCGATACCCTTGTAGTGGCCGCAGAGGATGATGATATTCTCGCACATCGAGAGGCGATTGGCCTCGTGCTGGTTGTAGGTGATGCCGTCGGGCGAGGTGTAGATAATCTCATCGTACTTGCGCTCGGCCTGCAGCTTCTCCACAAGTTCAAATACGGGCTCGCACTTCATCACCATTCCCGCCTCGCCACCGAAGGGGTAGTCGTCGGTAGTCTTACGTTTGTCGTGGGCGTAGTCGTGCAGGTTGTGAATAACGATCTCAACCAGCCCCTTCTCCTGCGCACGCTTCAGGATTGACTCGTTCAAGGGCGAAGTCAAAAGTTCGGGTACTACGGTTATAATGTCTATTCTCATAGATATCTGAATATTATATCTTTATCACTATTGGTATCGAGTTCGACCTCGCGCCCATCCATCAGCATATAGGCCTTGTAGCCCATCGCCGAGAAGATCTCGATAATCTGCTCTCGCGTCTGGCCGTCGGTCTCGATCAGCACCGTCGGGTGGTGGCGCTCGATGATGGGGCGCAGCTGGGGAATCACCACACGCTCGTAGCCCTCGATGTCGCACTTGATAAAATCGACGCGCTCCAGCGCCCCGAAGAGCTCGCTGCCGCGACGCATCTGAGCCGAGAAGCGTATCGCCCCGCCCGAGAGCTTGCCCTCGCTGACGAAGTTGCGTCCCGTGCCGAAGTAACCCGCCTCGGCAACCGAGTCGTTGGCCATCTCGATGGTGCCGTCCTCCTCGCCCAAGGCGTAATTCATAAGGCTCACATTCCCCCGCCCGCGCACATTGCGCTCCAGCACCGAGAAGATAACGGGCACAGGCTCAACGGCATAGACTCGCCCCTTGGCCCCCACGATGTCGGCCATCGGGCGGGTGTAGTAGCCGAGGTTTGCGCCGATGTCGATGGCGATGTCGCCCCTGCGCAGCAGCTGCGGCAGGTGGTAGTTATATTCCAGCGCCCGCCCCCGTCGGCCGATGCCGAGAGCCCGCGCAAGGAAGAACAGGCGGCTCACGACGCGGAGGTAGCCCTCAAGCGAGAGCGCCCGATAGAGCAGACGATGCAAGAGTTTTCCCATCGGATTAATTCTTATAATTTACCTCATCGTTGAGAACCTCAACCACGAAGGGGTTGTACATTGACTCGTGGCCGATGGTGCTATCCTCGCCGTGGCCCGGGTAGATGCGTACCTCGTCGCCCAGAGGCAGGATCTTGTCGATGATCGAGCGCATAATCCACGAGTAGTCGCCACCCGGAAGGTCCGTGCGGCCGATACTCTCGCGGAAGAGCGTGTCGCCCGTGAAGAGTACGCCCGACGTGGGCTCATACAGCGCAACGTGGCCGGGGGTGTGGCCCGGTGTGGGGATAATCTTCAGCTCGGTCTGGCCGAAGCTGATTGACTCCTGTCCGTCCAGATCGATGTCGATAGTCTCGGGCATATCGCCGGCGCGAACACCGAACAGCTCGGCACTCACCGAAGCGCCCTTGAGCAGAAACTCGTCCTTCGACGAGAGGGCGAAGCGTGCACCATACTTGCGCTGCAGATGCTCCACGCCCATCAGGTGGTCGAAGTGGCCGTGGGTATTGATAGCCAGCACAGGCTTTAGACCGCGCTCGGCGATGAACTTATCCAGAATCTCGCGCTCGCGCTCGCTCGACTCTCCTGCGTCGATGATGGCGGCCTCCAGAGTATCGTCCCAGATGATATATGTATTCTCCTGGATGGGGTTAAAAATCAATCTTGCAATCTTCATTTTTTTAGGGGTTTACTTTATTTACGGTAATGGTCTTAATGGATTTGGATCAATGGATTTGGATTAATG
>JAFOEH010000262.1 GCA_017380275.1 Alistipes sp. | reverse complement strand
TCCTCTCAAAAACATCTTCTTCATTCTCCAAATTATTTAATTTTATACGCTAAAAGTGCATTTCCGTGACGCAGATACATCACGCCATTACTAATTGTCGGATGCGCCCAGTGCGGGCCATCGCCCTTCGTTACGCGGAACTGCGACACCACCTCGAATCGCTCCTTCGTAGGCTTCACCAGCGCCACTGCACCCGTGCGCTCGCTATAACAGAACAACATTCCATCGGCCGAGATAATCACGCCGGCACTCTTGTTGGCCCAATCGTCGGCATAGAGCGTCTTACCTGTATTCCAGTCCAGCGCACACCACGACGAAGCCACACGGTCGTGGCTCGTACCGTAGATCACACCATCAAGCTCAACATAACCGCCGTGCTGCGTATCCATATCGCCATTGTACCAGAGCTGCTTCACGCTCTTCAGATCGTCCGAGAGCTGCAACATAAACGAGAAGATATCGTAGCCGTGGCTGTAGAAGAGCTTTCCATCCTTGAACAGAGGCGTGTTGGGGGCAATGTTTGCCCACGAAGCCTTCGTCTTAGGCTCAATCGTGAAGGTCCACTCAATCTCTCCCGAATCGGGATTCACACCGATCATATTGTTTGCCGTGGCACCCACGATCTGACGACGTCCCTTGTACTCTATGAGTAGCGGCGAGAGGTATGTCGAGGGATCGCCCAGCGACTTGCTGCGCCAGATCTCCTTACCTGTAGTCTTATCCAGCGCCACCATCGTAGTAACATCACCCGCAGGGGTGTAAATCACCTTATTGTCAAATACCAACGCACACTCCGACGTGCCCCAGTTACCCGTCTTACGCGAATATACCTTTGCGCCATCAACCTTCCAGATCGTCTTGCCATCCTTCACATCCAGACACACAACCTCGCCCGAGCCGCTAATCAGATAGGCACGGCCGTTATCAATCGTAGGCGTGGTACGCACCTCGGGATACTGCCCCTCCCACGGAGTTCCATACTCCACGCGGTACAGACGCTTGCCATCGAGCGAGTAAGCCGCGAAGGTCTCCTTCGACTGATCCTCACTCATTCCCGTCAGATATAGTCTATCGCCTACAACCACAGGGCTCGAATAACCCTTACCTGCATCCAGCACCTCCCACAACTGCACAGGGCCGCTAGCTGGCCACTGCTTCATCAGGCCTGTCTCGGGATATATTCCCGTACGCTCCGGGCCACGCCAACCGTAGCGTGCCACCTGTGCCGAAACGGTAGAAGTCAGGAGCAACGCACCCAACAACATCGCAACGCCGCGACCAAAAAACTTCACACTCATCATACTATCTCTTTTTGGTTAATAAACTGATCATCCACTCCGCTGAGGCACTCCTTTACCTCAGCCGCCACAAACCATTGTGCCACAAACCAGAGCGCCACCACAACGGCCACGCCTCCGATCCATATCCATCCTCCGACAGCCATCCACTGCCGTCCGATTCCAACTACTGCACCCACGACACCGATTACGATTGCCCATCGCGCCGCAAATACATTCTCTTCGTAGAGCATACGCTCGATTCTCTCGCGGCTAAATCCGAGCAACAGATACTGCCGCACATCGGCAAGACTACGCGTCAGATTCTTGCGTATGATAACCACAAAACTAATCAATCCCAACAGCAAGCCCACGCTACCGAGCGTCATAAATATGCTGAGGTAGGTATCCGTAACCTCGTTAATGCTGCGCAGGCGATCTCCTGCCTCCGTTACGCGCATTCCATACTCGTAT
>JAFOEH010000261.1 GCA_017380275.1 Alistipes sp. | reverse complement strand
CCCAGCTCGATACGCGAGAACTGTGTCATCATACCATTCATAATATAGTCGGCATACTGCGCCTTCGCTACGTCGAGCGAGGGAATCAGACCGATCTCCACCATCTTGGGGTCGCCCAGGTAGTAGAGGCCGAACAGGTCGGCGCGAGTCTCCTCCAGCGTTGAGGTGTAGCTCTTCAGCTCGCCACCCTTCACGCCCTCGGCCAGCTGACCAGAGCCGTGGCCCAAGCACTCGTGCAGGTCGGTGTGCAGATCATCCGAAAGCTTGCCGTACTGTGCAATGCGCTCGCGATCCTCCGCGCGGAGCATAAACTCCTCGTTGAAGCCGTTACCCTGCGCAGCCTTGTCGTAGGCGTAGGTGATGTTGTCGATTGTAACCGACTTCGAACCGTACTCCTTGCGAATCCAGTCTGCGTTGGGCAGGTTGATGCCGATCGGCGTTGAGGGGAAGCAGTCGCCACCCAGCATCGCCACGGTGATAACCTTTGCCGATACACCCTTCACCTCCTTCTTGCGGAACTTCGGGTCGATCGGAGCGTTATCCTCAAACCACTGTGCGTTGGCCGAGAGGATCTGTGTGCGACGGCAGGCGGTGCTGTCGATGAAGTTCACCGTACCCTCCCACGAAGCCTTGCGTCCCATCGGGTCGCCATAATCCTCGATGAAGCCGTTTACGAAATCGACATTCGACTCGTTGTCGCCCACCCAGAGGATGTTGTAGCGGTCAAACTCGCGCAGATTACCCGTGCGGTAGTAGTTCACCAGCGTGTTGATCGTGCTCTTCTGCGGTTCCTCGGCCACCTGTGCTGCCTTCTCCAGCCAATATACAATCTGCTCGATGGCAGCCGAGTACATTCCACCCAGCTTCCACGTCTGCTCGACGATCTTGCCATCCTTACCCTTTACGAGTTTCGAGTTCAAACCGTATGAGATGGGCGTGGGGTCGTTCTCGTCGCGCATCGCAGCGTAGAACTCCTCTACCTCCTTCATCGTAACGCCCTCGTAGTAGTTGCAAGCCGACTCCGCTACCAAATCCAGTCCGTCGGTCTGCTCCAGGCGCTTGGCGTAGAGCGTGGGGTCGAAGATCACATCACACAGTAGGTCGCTCTCGATGGGCAGGCTCTGCTGGTCGATGTACTTTGCAAGCATCTGCTCGAACCACGCGCGCGAAAACTCGGGGCGGAACTTATCGTTCGAGTAGTGGTGGTGAATACCGTTGGCAAACCACACCTTCTTAAGATACTTCTCCATTGCTACAAACTCCGCTGCCGAGCGGTCGCCGTCGTACTTGTTGTAGATGGTCTCCAGTGCGCGACGAACGGTGAGGTTGTACTTGAAATTCTGATCAAAGAGGATGTCGCGGCCAGCCTTGGTAGCCTGTGCCAGGTAGTAAATAAGTACCTTCTGCTGCAGAGGCAGCTCCTCGAAGCCCGGCACCTCGTAGCGCAGGACTTTTATGTCATCAAATCTATCTATGATCCAGGGTGCAGGCTCCGCTGCTGCGGCCTCCACCTCGGGAGCCTCATTGCGGCAGGCGCTAAAAATCGATAATGAGAGTGTCATAATCGCAAATGTTAAAATTAATCGAGTCTTTTTCATACGGGTTTGAGGTTGATAGTTATTTTGTGCCAAAGGTATCTATTTTTTTGCGAAATAGAGTGAAAGTGGGCATTAAAATAATAATTGCCCGAATTTTCGGGCAATTATCTTACTCTATGTAAGCTCCGTGAGCCTCAAACCACGGATTATGCAAATCCTCCTTGTTGTACTCGAGTGGTTTGCCATCGGGGTAGGAGAGTGTCCGTCCGCCCGCCTCGGAGAGTATCAACTCGCCCGCCGCCGTATCCCATTCGTAGGTATTGGTGGTGCGGATGTAGTAATCGACCTCGCCCTCGGCCAGCAGGCAGAACTTGTACGAACTTCCCTGCTCGATAAGCTCCATCGTGGGATGTAGCTCACGCATCTGAGCCACGCGCTCCATCGTCTCGGGAGTCTGGTGTGAGCGCGATACGGCCACGCGGAAACCCTCGTGACGTGCCGCTGGTAGTGGCAGACGCTCCAGCATCGACTCAATCTGCTTACCCTCGTATGAGGGGTTGGCGGTTGGCTCGATGTTGCGTATGAGGTAAGCGCCCTTGCCTTTGGCTGCGACGTACATCTTTTTCAGGTATGGTACATACAGCACCGATCCGACGCACTCGTTGTCGGCCAACAGGGCTATGTTCACCGTGAATTCGTTGTTGCCCTTGATGAACTCCACTGTGCCGTCCAGCGGATCAACCAATAGGAAAAGCTCCCAGTTGCGCCTCTCGTCGAAGAGCATCTCGCGCCCCTCTTCACTCAGCACGGGTACTCGCGTGGGCCCTAACGACTCCTTGATGGTGTTGTGTGCCACGCGGTCGGCTATGGTGATGGGTGTATGGTCGCTCTTGAGCGATATGTCGTAGTCGTCGCGGTTTTTGTAAATCTTCATTATAGCGTCGCCCGCCTTGACTGCCGCATTGAAGCACTGCGGCAAGAGGTGTTCTCGGATCTGGGCGATCATTTGTAGCTGGTCTTGTGCCGTCATTTATGGTGGGTTTTATAATCTTTGTAAATTTACCAAAAAATAATCAAATAATAAACTTTGCAGGGCGAAAAATTCCAATAATTCGCTTTATGTGACATAATCGCATCCTAACCGAACAGTTTGCCGGTACATTAAGCCTCGCCGCGTCGCTAGCCGCTGCCAAAACAAAGCATACGGTTGCCGCCGTAGCTACCATAATATCCCAGCCGAGCAGGATGCTCTCTATAATTAATAACGTCGTACCGATGCAGAAAAGTATTAGGCCGCGAAATAAATTTTGCTCCTTGTCATCATCCGGGCAGAAGGTTAGCGGCAAGTGCAGGAAAATCCGCCGAAATGTAGCCCTGCGGTGTAACATTCGGGGAGAAAATCCCCCGCGACGAATGATCGCCTCGCGCTGAAAGATGTAGCTGCCGCTCGTGGCCGAATAGAGCAACTCAACGCCACTGTTCTTAGGCTCGGCAAGGGCTATTACCACGCTCTCGATAGCGTGCGCACAGAGTCGCATATTGCGACCGATGGGAAAGACATATCCGTAGGATGCAACACTCAGCGCCGCATCCAGGTCGTCATATGTTGTCGAGGTCCGACGATCAACGAGTATGAGTCGGCGGAATGATCGCTGGCGCGAACGGTAGAGTGCGTCGATCGAGGCCGACGGCAGTTCGCCCGTCTGCGTGTCGTTCACCCGTATCATCCGAAAGTGTGCAACAATCTCCCGAAACGCCTCCGACTGCAGTGTCGAGTCCATCACCACAACCACCTCGAAGCGATCATACTCCTCGGAGAGCAGATCCTCAATCTGCTCCATCTTGCTCACGCCCGTGCATATTACCGAACAGCCGACAAACCCCAACGACTCGCAGCAACCAGCCACATCGTCCGTCAGAAGCGATTGCCGCCTTGTGGCCCGCGCCACAAGGACGATGTTGCGTAGCGTAGCGGCAGACAGCAGTGCGAGTATAAGCAGTGAAATAGTATCCGATAGAGTCATATTCAGCTTCGGGCGAGAGCCCGTTTATAGGAGTTAATCAATACTTCGGCATAGTCGCTCTCCTGCTCGGTGAAGATCCCGCGCACGGCCCCGAGCGAATATCCCTCGACCGAGAGGTGACGGCACAGAGCCTTGCGCTCTTGTGATGTCATCGCCGCCAGTCGTTCGCGTATGCGTGTGTGACCGAGTGGTCGTCCGAGCGACGATAGGGTATAGATAGCCTGGCTCACGATGGCGGGATTCCGCTCCGAGGTTATGATCTGATGCAACCGCTTCTCCGCAATCTCAATCCCGAAGCTCCTTACGATAGCCATCCCCAGCATCTGCAGGTTGCTATTCCCGTTGGCCAGCAGCGGCTCGTAGGCGATGGGAAGCAAACCACGCCGCAATAGCGATATTATTCGTGCGATGTCGAACGGCGAGAGCTCGTACTCCAGCGCCGAGATGGTGCGAATGGCCATCGTTGGCCTTGAGGCAAGCGTCGCCAGCAGGGCGCCGATGCGCACGTCGCTGTCGCGGCTCTTTAGGTAGCGCTTCAGCTCTTCGGCCGAGCCATCTGCAGTAGGTATGGCACTCTGCAACATCAACAGCCTCGCCCGTCTTGCTCCTCGCGCCCATCGTGTGCGACGACGGAGCATCTGCGGTAGCTGATTCTTCAGGGCAATGTGGCGCAGCAGCTGAATATCACACCCGTAACTGTGGCTCATAATTGTGTATATAGCCTCGGCCAGCGCCATTCGCTCACGCGCATTGTGGGTACGAATATTTATTTTGTCAAAATCGTCAGGCTCTTGCAGCAGAATTGCCGTAAGCTGCCGCGAGTATTGAAGTCGTGCGAGTGATCTACCCGTTGAGTGTCGGCGACGCAATAACCATAGCAGAACGAGCGATATGTGGCAAAGAGTAAGACAGTATATGGCAATCGCACTATTCATAATGTTGTTTTAGCTCCTCCCTGACTTTGTTACGCAAGCGCCCCATACAGATAGGGAAGGTGAAGTATTGATCCACACCACACTCCAGAAGACTCAGCACCACATTCTCGGCCTGCTGCCACGACACCACATATATCGGCGGACGGCGCTTGTCGCGCTGTCGAATGTCGGCAATCAGCCCCGAGCCATTCATAAACGGCCTGATGGATAGTATTATCACAAGATCGGGCTCTTCGCGCTGACAGGTTGCCGCAGTCTGCTCAGTGGACTGACAGCATACCACCCTCGACGCCACCCCGCCCACAATCTCTGTAATTATGCCCGCCAGGAGGCTGCAGGGCGAATAAATTACGATTTTTCCTCTGTTCATAAGTCGTTGGTTTGCCGCTCGGAAGACTCTAAAAATGT
>JAFOEH010000260.1 GCA_017380275.1 Alistipes sp. | reverse complement strand
GAGCGGCCAGAAACTCGTCCAGCACGACGTGCAGCAGTATGAAGGTATGGCCAAAGATATTCTCGACAACCGCGCCGCAACGGGCGAGGATGCACAGTGGACGGGAGGTATGTTCGGCGGTATGCCCGCCTACCTGATCAATGTGCTCTACCCCTCGCAGGCCGTCAAGGGCACGATCGGTAAGGTTGTGAAGGTGATCGACACGCCAGCCTCGTTCCTCTTCTTCACAATGACGGCGATGTGGCTGGCGATGCTGCTCTTTGGCGTAAATGCCTGGGTAGCAATCATCGCGGCGTTGGCCTACGGCTTCTCGACATACTTTATCCTCATCATCGGAGCGGGCCACATAACCAAGATGTGGGCGCTGATGTATGCCCCGCTGATGATGGGTGGCGCGTACTACACTCTGCGTCGAAATCTCTGGGTTGGAGGTGCACTGACGGCGCTGTTCACATCGCTCGAGATTGGTGCCAACCACCCGCAGATCACATACTACTTCCTGCTGGCTATGGTGGCATTGTGGCTGAGCGAGGGTATCTACGCCTTCCGAGAGAAAACGCTCAAGGATTTTGCAAAGCGCACGGCCGTACTGGCGGCGGCGGGAATCATCGGCGTAGGCTCGAATCTCTCACCCCTGTGGCAGACGATGCAACACTCGAAGGAGACCACACGCGGTGGCTCGGAGCTGGCAACAGCCGAGGCCGGGAGTGGCGCTGACGGACTGGATCTGGAGTATGCAACGGCGTGGAGCTACGGCAAAGCCGAGAGCCTCAACCTCTTGGTGCCGAACTTTATGGGCGGTGCTTCGACCGACACCTTTTCGCCCGACGGCCCCGTGGCCGAGGCTCTGCGTCCCTACGGATTGGAGCAGATGGCCGAATATATGTCCCTGTATCGTGGCGAGCAGCCCTACACTGCAGGCCCGACCTACTTGGGTGCTGCGGCGATATTCTTGGCGGTGATGGCGCTGATGCTACTGCCCAACCGCCAGAGATGGTGGATCGTAGGGGCGAGCGTGGCGATGCTCCTGCTCTCGTGGGGAAATAATCTGATGTGGTTCACGGAGCTGCTCTTCAACATCCTGCCCGGATACAATAAGTTCCGCACGCTATCGATGTCGCAGGTCGTAATACAGTGGACCGTGCCCCTGCTGGCGGCACTTGGCGTTGGTGTGATTGTCGGCGGCAAGACGGATAAGACGAAAATAATGAACGCCCTGAAGTGGGCCGTAGGAGTTACGGGCGGAGTACTGCTGGTGATGATTATCGGTGGTCGCTCGTTGGGCGATTACGGTATGCAGGAGAGTGGAGAGATGCTCTCCGAGCAGATGTACCAGATGCTCTCGCAGCAGGGTGGCGAGGAGTTCATCAAGCAAGGCCTGCACGAACACATCGCCTGGAGCACAGCCTCGGCAATGGTCGAGGAGCGTGTGGCGACAATGAGGGCCGATGCGTGGCGGTCGCTGCTCTTTGTGCTGCTTGCGGCTGGCGCTGTGCTGGCTTACGTCAAACAGAAATTTATCAAGAGTACGGGAGTGCTCTGCATCGTGCTGACGGCGATCGTGGCGGCCGACCTGATAAATGTCGATACGCGCTACCTTAACTACGACTCGTTCGTGGATTCGCACTCGGTGCAGATACAACCTACGGCAGCCGACCTGCTCATAATGCAGGACAAGGATCCCGACTACCGCGTGTTGAACCTGACGGTCTCACCCTTCAACGACGCCACAACATCGTACTTCCACCGTTCGGTGGGAGGCTATCACGGAGCAAAACTCTCACGCTATCAGGATCTGATTGACGTACATTTGAATAATCTCAACGAGGGCGTATTGGATATGCTCAACGTCCGCTACATCATCGACTCGCCCGAGGCCGAGGGTGTCTATAAGCGTGAGACAGCCAACGGCGCTGCGTGGATGGTTCAGAGCGTTGCTCGCGCCTCTACGCCGCAGGATGAGATCGACCTTGTAGGCCGTATCGACACCAAGCGCGAGGCTGTGATGACGGATGAGTTCCTGCCCAAGAATTTCAACTTCTCGGAGGGCACTATCTCGCTCGAGGAGTATCGCCCCAACTACCTCCGCTATGAGGCCAATGCCGAGGGCGATGCGCTTGTAGTGTTCTCGGAGATCTTCACCCGCGAGGGATGGACGGTAACAATCGACGGACAGGAGGCTCGCCCCTTGCGCGCCGACTACGTTCTGCGAGCCGTCGAAATGCCCGCAGGTAGCCACACCATCGAGTGGCGCTACCGCGCTCCGAATTGGGCGCTTATCGAGGGCATAGCGTGGGCCTTCTCTATTGTCACGCTGATAGGATTTATACTAACCTTAATTTACTTAATTCGCAATGCAGGCAGACAAAAGAATCAAGCGTAAGGTACGCCGTTCATATATAGTCTCTACGGTAAGTATCGCCCTGGTACTCTTTCTGATGGGCTCGGTGGGATATATGCTCTCGTCGGCACTCGACGCCACGCACACCCTGCGTCGCAGCATAACACTCTCGGCAGAGTTGGATCCCGCGCTTTCGGCCGAACGTCAGGCCGAGGTGGAGGCCGAGCTGCGCTCGTTGGAGGGCGTTGTGGAGCTATCGTTCCTCTCGAAGGAGGAGAAGATCGGCGACGAGGAGTTCCGCCGTATGTTCGCATCGGAGATCGAGAGCGTGCTGGAGGATAATCCCCTGCGCAACAGCTTCGAGGTGATGATCGCCTCGATGGATCGCGAGGCGACCGATCAGATGGTCGATCGGATGTCGGCAATCGAGGGCGTAGTCTATGTGGCCTACCCCGCATCGACAATCGAGCGACTGCACTCTACGGTGGGAAAAATCACGCTCGTGCTGGCCGTCTTTGGCGGGGCGCTGCTGGTGATTTCGCTCATCCTGCTGAACAACACTATCCGCCTTGCAATCTTCTCGCGCCGCTACCTTATCAACACACTCAAATTGGTGGGCGCCACGAAGTTTTATATTATGCGCCCCTTCATCCTCACCTCGCTCAAGCAGGGCTTCTGGGCGGGCTTTGTGGCAAGCATTATGCTCGGTGCGGTGCTGGCCGCGATGAGCGGTGCGCTACCCGAGATCGTATCGACCTCGGAGCTGATAAAGATCAGCATCGTGGTCGGAGCGATGCTGGTGGGAGGTATGTTGCTCTCGCTGACCTTCACGACCATCGCGGTGAACAAATTTGTAAATATGAAATCGAATAAGATATATCTTTATTAATATGAAATTTCTGGAAAATCTTCGTGCGCGCTTCGCCGCCACCGCAGACAAGAACGACGAGTCGATGACGCTGACTCTGAAGAACTACATCCTCATTATCGCCGGCCTGGTGGTGATCATCATCGGTATGGTGCTGATGACGGGCGGCGGCAGCGACGACCCCGCAGTCTTCAACTACGAGATGTTCTCGTGGCGACGCATCACCCTCGCGCCGATCCTTATCGTGGGCGGCTTTGCCTTCGAGATCTATGCGCTGATGAAACGATTTTAATAAATTTGCATCCCGCAAAACCTTCGGAAGCACCCCTTTGGAGCCGCCCGGCGGCGACCAAAGCCCCTGCCTGAGGCGGGGGTTGGGGGTGGGTCAGAAACTGTTAATGCGGCCAACGGCCGCAAGGTTTGCGTTGATCAGCAAGGAAACCTAATAGTTAATTTAAGCCCTATAAATAAATGACTATAATCGAATCTATTATTCTCGGAGCTGTGCAAGGGCTTACCGAGTTTTTGCCTGTGTCGAGTAGCGGCCATCTGCAGATCGCCAAAGCGCTACTGGGCGTTGAGATAGAGGAAAATCTCGCCTTCGACACTACGCTCCACGCCGCAACCGTACTGAGTACCATCGTCATACTATGGCCCGAGGTCAAGCGCCTTATCACGGGTCTCTTCTCGCGCCACTTCAACGACGAGCAGGCCTACATCCTGAAGATCGCACTCTCGATGATTCCCATCGGAGTGGTCGGCTTCACGCTCAAGGATTACATCGACCTGATGCTCTCATCACCCTACATCCTCTCGATCGTGGGTGCTATGTTGCTCCTCACGGCTGCGCTTCTCTCGTTTGCCTACTATGCACGTCCCCGCCAGAAGGAGACAATCTCCTACCGCGACGCCTTTATCATCGGTCTTGCGCAGGCCGTAGCCGCTATGCCGGGCCTCTCACGCTCGGGCTCGACAATCGCCACGGGACTGCTGCTGGGCAATAAGAAGGAGGCGATGGCGCACTTCTCGTTCCTGATGGTGCTGGCACCGATCTTGGGCGAGATGCTGCTGAATATCGTTAAGGGCGAGGTTGTATTCTCGTCGATTGGCGTTGTGGAGATGGTGGCAGGCTTTGTCGCAGCATTTGTGGTGGGATGCCTTGCCTGCCGATTTATGATCGACATCGTCAAGCGCGGCAAACTCATCTGGTTTGCAGTATATTGCGCCGCCGCAGGAGTAGTTTCCATTGTAAGTAATTTCTTGTAATATGCAGAACGAATCACTACGCGATATAGATTTCAAGGAGGGCTACATCGCCGTCATCGACAAGCCCCTGGAGTGGACCTCGACGGACGTTGTCCGCAAGATAAAATACACCCTGCAGCACCGCCTCGGCTACCGCAAAATCAAGATCGGTCACGCCGGCACACTCGACCCGCTGGCCACGGGCGTACTGATTGTCTGCATCGGCAAGGCCACCAAGATGGTCAATGCCCTGCAGGCCGAGGAGAAGGAGTACATCGCCGACATCGTGCTGGGCGCAACCACGCCGAGCTACGACCTGGAGCACCCCATCGACTGCTACTACCCCACCGACCACATTTCGCGCGAAAAGATTGAACAGGTGCTGGAGAGCCTCACGGGCGAGCGACTGCAAGCGCCCCCCATCTACTCGGCCAAGAAGGTCGAGGGCGTACGCGCCTACGAGTTTGCGCGTGCGGGCGAGGAGGTGGAGCTCAAGCGAGCGCTGATCAACATCTACGAGATGGAGATTCTCTCGCTCGAGATGCCGCTGCTGCGCCTCAGGGTGCGTTGCAGCAAGGGAACATACATCCGTTCGCTGGCTCACGAGATTGGTCAGGCACTCGATAGCGGAGCCCATCTTTCGGGACTAAGACGCACGCGCAGTGGAGGTTTCAAGGTCGAAAACGCATTCGAATTGAAAAATTTTCTCGAAAAATTGCACGAGTGTGAAACAAAATAGCAAAATTATCGTATTACATATTGATATTTGTGTCTTTCGCGGCTAAGCCCTTTAGACTTAACCCATTCCACCACAAGGAGCCATTAGGGGCGAGAAATGATGCAGTGTGCAGACAGATTTACGATAGATTAGGATATACAAGTAAAATAAAAATATGAAGCTATCTCAGTACGGATATGAGTTCTCGGCCGATATGTTGGCCAAGTATCCCACCGACAACCGCGACGACTCGCGCCTGATGGTGATCAACCGCGCCACGGGCCAGATCGAGCATCGTCTTTTCAAGGACATCATCGAGTATTTCGACGAGAAGGATCTCTTCCTCTTCAACGACACCAAACTCTTCCCCGCTCGCCTCTACGGCAACAAGGAGAAGACCAATGCCGAGATCGAGATCTTCCTTCTGCGTGAGCTCAACAGCGAGCTACGTCTGTGGGACGTGCTGGTAGATCCGGCGCGTAAAATCCGTATCGGCAACAAACTCTACTTCGGCGCTGACGAGATGATGGGTGCCGAGGTTATCGACAACACCACTTCGCGTGGCCGCACGCTGCGTTTCCTCTTTGATGGTTCGTATGAGGAGTTCAAGGAGGCACTCTACCGTCTGGGCGAGACTCCCCTGCCGCGCTGGGTGCGCGAGAAGGTCGAGGAGGAGGATGCCGAGCGCTACCAGACAATCTTCGCCAAGCACGAGGGTGCTGTGGCCGCTCCGACGGCGGGTATGCACTTCTCGAAGCACCTCTTGAAGCGTATGGAAATCAAGGGCATAGAGTCAGAATTTATCACCCTACACGCCGGCCTCGGCAACTTCCGCACGGTCGATGTGGAGGATCTGTCGAAGCATAAGATGGACTCCGAGCAGTTCGTGGTAACGGAGGCTGCAGCCGAGAAGGTTAACCAGACCAAGCGCGACGGACACAAGGTTGTGGCCATCGGCACGACCGTTATGCGCACCATCGAGACCGCCGTTTCGACGGGCGGTATGATTAAGGCTATGGAGGGCTGGACCAACAAATTTATCTTCTGTCCCTACGACTTCACCGTGGCCAACGCTATGGTGTCGAACTTCCACCTGCCCTACTCAACGCAGCTGATGATGGTGGCAGCCTTTGGCGGCTACGACCGCGTGATGGAGGCCTACGACATCGCCAAGAAGGAGGGATACCGCTTTGGTACATACGGTGACGCAATGCTCATCTTATAATTATAAGGTATAGAGCAATATTAAAAAATTTTTATTATCTTTGCATATTGTAAAACAATAAAAGCAATGGCTTCACGCAAAATACTATACGTTTGTCAGGAGATTACGCCCTACTTGCCGGAGACCGAACTTTCGGGCTTGAGCCGCCGACTTGTGCAGGCTATGCAGGAACGAGGCAACGAGATTCGCACGTTTATGCCCCGCTACGGATGTATTAACGAACGACGTAACCAATTGCACGAGGTTATTCGTCTGTCGGGAATGAACCTCATTATCGACAACAACGACCACCAGCTCATTATCAAGGTGGCCTCGATACCCTCGGCGCGAATTCAGATCTACTTCATCGACAATGAGGACTTCTTCTCGCGCAAAGCCGTTATGACCGATGCCGACGGCCAGGAGTTCGCCGACAACGACGAGCGCGCAATCTTCTTCGCTCGCGGTGTGCTGGAGACAGTCAAGAAGCTCAACTGGTCACCTACGGTGGTACACTGTATTGGCTGGATGTCGGCCATCGTGCCCATCTACCTCAAGAAAGTCTTTGCCGATGACCCCTTGTTCCGCGATGTCAAGATCGTTGTATCGCTCGCCGACGACCGCTTCGAGCGTCCGCTCAACCAGGACCTCAGCAAGAAGATTGAGAACGAAGGTATCAAAGACGAAAAACTCGCAATTTTGGCCGAGCCTTCATACGAAAACTTCTATCGCTACGTTATTGATTATGCCGATGGTGTTGTTGTAGCATCGGACAAGGCAGATCCTAAGCTCGTGGAGTATGCTCGCTCGATGGGTAAGCATATGCTGGAGTGGCAGAATGTGGAGGATGCCGAGTTATTCGACAATTATAACCGTTTCTACGATGAACTTTAAGAGAATGAAAAGTCTGTTGGCCACAATGGCTGTTGTGGCGGTGATGGTGGTGATGACCCTTGCAAGTTGCACCACTACGGCCGATTATACGCTCGGCCAGGAGCTCGCTCCCACCAACCAGCAGATGACGATGCGTAACCGCTCATACCGAGGCGGTGTGATCCGCGAGGCTAACCGTGACGACGTACCCTGCAAGGTATTCGAGTCGCGCCTGTTCCGTACCGACTCAATCAAGTCCACCTCGCTCGATATGCTCTTCCTCGGCCAGCACAACGACCCCGCTCGCGGACACACCATCGAGTCGTACACTCCGACGGGCGAACGCGGACTCAAGTTCAAGGCTAAATACGGCGTGGTGGGCATGTCGGTAGTGCTCGAGGAGTTCATT
>JAFOEH010000259.1 GCA_017380275.1 Alistipes sp. | reverse complement strand
GCGAAAAGAAACAGGAGAATTTCCGACTTTTTTTGAATTTCTATTTTTAATGGCTATCATCATCTTTGACGAGAGCCATGTGGATGTGATAGTTTTGGAGACCGGACTTGGGGGAGCGGGTCTGATCGCACGCCGCATCGTGTCGTACATCAAGGTGGGCGATAAGGTGAAGCAGAATGATGTCTTCGGCTTCATCAAGTTCGGTTCGAGAATCGATGTCCTCGTTCCGAAGAACAGCGAACTCTTGGTTGAGATCGGTGATCCCGTAGTTGGATCGCAAACTCCTATTGTAAGATTGCGTAAATAAAATGGCTATTACACCGCAGAACATACTTCGCGTAACGGTGGGATTGATCATTACGGCTGCCATACTCTTTCTGGTGTGGTACTTCTCGTCCGTTGTGATCTACATCCTCGTCTCGGCCGTGCTGGCTATTATGGGCCGCCCCGTAGTGAATTGGCTCTCGCGCCAACACATCGGCCAATATAAGATGCCGCGCTGGGCGGCAGCATCGCTTACGCTGGTTGTTATTCTGGGTGTTTTTATGGCCGTATTTTCGCTCTTTATTCCGCTGGTGTTCAATAAGATATACGAGTTCGCAAACCTCGACTTCCAGTCGGTACTCGCATCTATCGAGGAGCCTTTGGCGCGCGCACAGGAGTACCTGCAACACACCTTTGCTCTGCCCGCGACGCACTTCTCGCTGTCGGATACGCTGGTTGAGAATCTGCGACAGCTGATTAACTACAACACCATCAACAGTACCTTCACATCAATCATTGGCACGGCGCTATCGGCCTTGATTGCACTCTTCTCGGTGGCATTTATCACCTTCTTCTTCTTGAAGGAGGATGGCTTGTTCTACGCTATGGTAAAGGCAATGTTCCCCGAGCGACTGCAGATGAATGTCGAGCGCGCGCTGGACTCTATCACAGTGCTGCTCTCGCGCTATTTTGCGGGTATTCTGACCGAGAGTCTGATCCTGATGGTGGTTATCTCGACAGCAATGATACTTTTCGGTATGAAGACCGACAACGCTCTGCTTATCGGGCTCATAATGGGTGTGATGAACGTAATCCCATACGCAGGCCCGCTTATGGGAGGAGTAATCTCGGCCTTCGTCGGCATCGTCACGCCGATCGAGGGAATGACTGCAATACATACCGTCGTTATCATCTGCTGTACGCTGTTCTGCATCAAGGGTTTCGACGATTTTGTCCTGCAACCTACAATCTACTCCGAGCGTGTTAAGGCACACCCTCTGGAGGTATTTTTGGTAATTCTTCTGGCCGGATATATGGCTGGTGTGTTGGGTATGCTACTCGCAATCCCGTCATACACGGTACTGCGCGTTTTGGCCAAGGAGTTCTTCTCGGAGTTCTCGTTGGTGCAGAAACTCACACAGAACATATAATACTATGATTGTCAAGGGCGAAGTTATTCACGGGGCGCAATTAGGTCGCAAGATAGGATTCCCTACAGCCAACATTGACGCGCACGATATCGACCATATCGAGAATGGAGTATATTACTCGCAAGTAATGCTCGACGGCCGCCTCTACAACGCTATGTCCAACATCGGCACACGCCCCTCAGTAGATGGGCAGACACGCCTGCTGGAGACGCATATTTTCGGCTACGCAGGCGATCTCTACGGCCGCACCCTCGAGGTCGATCTAAGGCTGAAAATCCGCAACGAACGCCGTTTCGCCTCAATCGAGGAGCTTCAACGCCAATTAGAAAAGGATGCCGCTCTGTGCAATCCCGAGTTATAAATAAAAAGGGTACCCTTCTCTCAAATACCTAAAGTTTCCAATCGAACTTAAAAAATAAAAGCCACAGAGTTTCTCTGCGGCTTTTATCATAGTAATATTATATATTTTACTCCACATACAACACCAGACCCTTGAGGTATTCGCCTTCGGGGTGGTAGATGTTGAT
>JAFOEH010000258.1 GCA_017380275.1 Alistipes sp. | reverse complement strand
GCAGACGGAAGTTGAAGTCCTTCTTTGCCTTAACAATCACGTCGAGGAAGCCCAGATCACCCTTCATACCGAATACACCCTCGGTGATAACGAGTACACCACCACGCTGCGACTCAGCCAACTCGGTTGCGTGCTTGAGCTGCAGACGCAACGACTCCTCGTTGTTGTGAGCATATACGAAACGCTTGCCCTTGTGCATACGCAGACCATCGATGATGCAGGCGTGGCACTCGGCATCGTAAACCACAACGTCGCGAGGCGTAAGCAGGCAGTCGATAATAGAGATCATACCCTGATAACCGAAGTTAAGAAGGAAAGCGTCCTCCTTACCAACGAACTCTGCGAGCTCGCGCTCCAGCTGCTCGTGGTACTTGGTCTGACCACTCATCATACGAGCACCCATCGGGGCTGCCATACCAAACTCCTGTGCACCAGCTGCGTCGGCCTTACGCACCTCGGGGTGGTTAGCCAGACCGAGGTAGTTGTTCAGACTCCAGTTGAGCATCATCTTACCGCGGAAACGCATATGGGGGCCAAGCTCGCCCTCCAACTTGGGGAATGCAAAATAACCGTGCACCAACTGCATATACTGACCAATCGGGCCACCGGTGTTCTTCTCTAATCTTTCAAAAATATCTACCATAATATTTTATATTGAGTTATTAGTTTTTACTTATTCGTTCGCAGAAAACGTCAAATTACTATGCAAAGTAACACATTTAATTCTTTTTTGACAAATTTTTTACTCCTTATATCTTCTACAAATCTATGACAATCGTGGTAACACCTCGCATCGGCACATCGTACGTGAGCGAGTTATCAAGCTCCGCATAAGCCAGATCGTGGCGTGCATCGGTGCGGTAACTCTTGACGCTTCTTATGCCCTTCTGCCACTGTTTAGGAAGCTCCAGTTGCACATCGCGGCCCTCGAACGAGGAGTTTACAAGAACAACGACCATCTGCTTGCCATCGGGCGCGAGGAATGCCGTAGCGGCCAGAGTATCAACATCGTCGGCACCTTTGACGTCGATGCGCTTATAGTTGGGACGGACGAAGTGACTAAAGTTTCCGAGCACCCACAACATCTTATTAGCCGAGATATAGCCGCCCTTATGGATGTCACCATCGGTGGCGTGGAGTGCAACCAAAGCGTGGTCGCCGTGTAGCTCCATAGCCTTCCAATAGCACCACGACACGGCGTTCATATCGACAAAGTCGCTGTACATCACACGAGCCATCATCAGCGCAGCCTGAATATCGCCGTGGTTACCCTTCTGCCAATCGTCGGTAATGCCGCCATACTGCGTTGATGTGGGCAACAAACACCACTCCGACGGGTGGTAAGCAAGACCGTACTTCTCGGCCTCGGCTGCTGCCAGAAGGTGCGTTGAGCGCATATCCTCCGAGGTGAAGTGGTTGTGGTAGGGATGGGCCGTAAACTCTTGATCGACGTGTTTCAGGTTGCCAACATAATAGGGAGATTTCTCATCGAAAAAATTATAAAGCTGTCGGCCCGAAGTCTCCACGCGATCCTCGCCAAACTGGGTGAGCATTCCCGGCGTGTAGTCGTAAAGACCCATTAATAGCATAGTCTCTGCTATGAAGATACGCATATTGTCAAATTTGGCCGAACGCGACATCTCCTTGTCGAGTGCAACCACCATACGGTTGATCTGGCTATTGCGCCAGGGCGAGCCCTCCTGTTTGTTGGTCACCCACTTCATCTGCGGTTCGTTGATGGGGCTGATATATGGGATATTGAATCCCTTCTGCATAAGATGCTCCGCAACATCTACCAGATAGGTGGCATAGTCATCGTAGCAATCATCACGCAGATTGGCGCTATCGGCTTCCGTGGAGTAGCCCTTGCCATTCTTAGTATACTGCACAAGCGGCGAATTGGAGAAGAGGATGAACTGATTACAGCCACGATCCTTGGCCGCCTGCATAAAATACTCCTGACCAGCGCATTTGCCCCAATCGTAGGCACGGCCATCGAGTGTGAGGTAGGACTCGGCACGGCGCTGATAGGGGTAAATGTCGGCATCGGGCTGCTCAAGTGTGCCTGCACCGAGATTCACGCGCCACATCGTAAGGCCAATGCCGACGGGGTTACCCGCGGCATCCACCTCCTCAGAGAAGAGCAGATCGGCAATATCGCGCTTGGCCACATCGCTCCAATACTTTCCGACAAAGTTACCGCTCCACGCATCGGCCGCACCAAAGAATTCGATGGTCTGGTGCTGCACTGCGGGATTGATTACAACCTTCTGCTGGGCCATAATTGTACCGACAACAGAAAGGCAAATAACTGAGAGTAAGACTCTTTTCATTGTGTTTTATTTAGTGAAGTTTGCTAATTATCATTCCATTGGCTCACATACTCCACCTCCTCGGCCGTGAGCGCACGGTCGTAAACCGCAATGCCGCCAATCTGTCCCTTGAAGAAGTTGCCGATGCGTTTGTTGACGAAGACCGCTCCGACGGTAAAGTCCGAGCCATTGTCGCCAATGCCATCAGGGAAGTAGTATGGATTCTTGACCTGACGCAGTCCATCGGGGTAGCCCTCGAAGCCCGCCGTGTGGTCGATAAGCTCCTCCTCGCGCTCCTCGAACTGCCCGTTGAAATAAGAGCGGATATACTCACCATCGTAGGTAAAGGCCACGGCGCACCACTCATCGGCAGGGACGGTCTGCGGCGAGGCTGAGTAGTCAATAGAATAGGGGAAGGGGGGCGTTGGCTTGCCCGTAAGAGAGATATGACCGCACACCTGATTGCGACCATTATAGTGCGGCAACGAGACGAACAGACCATACTGGCGCTTGCCGCCATCCTCGTACTCGTTCCACATTCCCGCGACGAAGCCAATCTGCTCGGCGGTCCACTTTACCCACGCAACAACAGTAACTTCGCCACTCTGCACGTTCAGGTCTCCGGTCTCGGCGTAAGGGATATAGAGGTAGTCGTCGCCATCGAAACAGAGCGAACGGCCCGACACGGGTCCCTCCTCAACAAGTGCTGGAATAGCACCCTGCTCGCCTCGCAGCGTAGCCTCGACATTGCCTTTAGAGCGGAGATACTCCTCGCCCTGGAAGTCCCAATAGGCAACAAGGTTTGGCAGGCTCTCGACACGTTTAACAACCTCGGAACGATTATCGCACCCGACAAGAAGCGTGAGTGCCAGCAGCAAAGAGAGTGTACGACGGATTTGCATAGGGTTTATGTTTTACGCAAAGATACTCAAAAATGGGTTATGGCGTAGCTCGGAAGGGGATAAATAGGCCATCGAGGCAGAGAAAATAGGTATTTATACTTACGTTGAAAACAAAAGTTTTGCTGCGAAGTGTGATATAACGGGATTTTTTTCTTATCTTCGCAAAAAGATAAATTGATTTAGCAATGAAATACAACAGAATACTTCTCAAACTCAGTGGTGAGTCGCTGCAAGGCGAGCAGCGTTATGGTCTTTCGCCCGAGGTTTTGCAGTCATACGCCGAGCAGATCAAGGCCGCAGCCGCGACGGGCGTGCAGATTGGCATCGTTATTGGCGGAGGTAACATATTCCGAGGCCTGCAGGGCGCAAAGAAGGGTTTCGACCGCGTGAAGGGCGACCAGATGGGTATGCTCGCAACGATCATCAACTCGCTAGCACTGCACTCGGCACTGGAGGATAACGGCGTTAAGGCAAAGGTGCTGACATCGATCCGTATGGAGCCCATCGGCGAGTACTATTCGAAGGCAAAGGCTATCGAGTATCTGGAGGCAGGATATGTGGTGATCATCGGTGGAGGCACGTCGAACCCCTACTTCTCGACCGATACGGCATCGGCTTTGCGAGGCATTGAGATTGAGGCCGAGGTGATGTTCAAGGGCACACGCGTGGATGGAGTCTATACGGCTGACCCCGAGAAGGACCCTTCGGCTACGAAGTTCGACAAGATTACATTCGACGAGGTGTACAACCGCAACCTGAAGGTGATGGATATGACCGCCTTCACGCTCTGCAAGGAGAATGGTCTCGACATCATCGTATTCGATATGGACACCGAGGGTAACTTGGCAAAGGTGCTTGCGGGCGAGCAGATCGGAACGCTCGTATGCCGCGAGTAAAGATATTACAAACCATAAAAAACCGTACAATTATGTCAATCAAGAATTTCGGCCGCAAGGCATATATCTTTTTGGCAGCCTTCGCCCTGATGGTGATAGCTGCACCAATGAGCGCTTCGGCGCAGTCGCAGGAGGAGCAGATCGAGGCTACGACGCTGATCAAGCAGGGTGACAAAGCTCCCGACTTTACCGTTGAGATGGTTACGGGAGAGAAGATTGCCCTCTCGTCGCTCAAGGGCAAGGTCGTGCTGATCAACTTCTGGGCAACGTGGTGTCCTCCCTGCCGTGAGGAGTTCAAGCGTATGCAGAAGGATGTCGTTGATCGCTTCAAGGGCAAGGACTTCCAGCTGCTGGCAATCTCGCGTGGTGAGAAGAAGGCAACCGTAGATCAGTTCCGCGACAAGCAGGGCTACACCTTCCCGATGGGACTGGATCCCAAGCAGGAGATCTACAACAAGTACGCATCGAACTACATCCCACGCAACTTCGTGGTGGGCAAGGATGGTAAGGTAATCTATGTTTCGGTAGGTTACGAGCCCGCCGAGTTCGAGAATATGCTCAAGGCTATCGAGGCTGCTCTGTAAGCATCACCACAATCGAGGCGAAATATAATCGAGAACGAACAAATAAAAAGATACTACTATGGATACTAAAACAATCATCAATGAGGCAACCGACCGTATGAAGCGTACGGTGGACCACCTGGACGAAGAGCTTTTGAACATCCGTGCCGGCAAGGCATCGACCAACGTGCTCAATAGTGTATTTGTGGATTACTACGGTTCGCAGACCCCCGTATCGGGCGTAGCGAGTGTGACCGTGCCCGATGCACGCACGATCCTGATTCAGCCTTGGGATAAGAATATGATTCGCCCCATCGAGAAGGCGATCATCGACTCTAACATCGGCCTTACCCCCTCGAACAACGGCGAGACAATCCGTCTTTCGATTCCCCCTCTCACGGAGGAGCGTCGTAAGGAGCTTGTAAAGCAGGTTAAGGGCGTTGGCGAGAATGCGAAGGTGAGCTTGCGTAATGCACGTCGTGATGCTGTGGAGGCATTCAAGAAGGCCCAGAAGGAGGGTATGCCCGAGGACGAGGCTAAAGATGGCGAGACCCAGGCTCAGAAGCTCGTGGAGAAATTCACCAAGCAGCTGGAGACGCTGATGGCCGCCAAGGAGAAGGAGATTATGACCGTATAATGCGGTAGATCTACATAAACAATGCAGGCTACCTTCGGGTAGCCTTTTTTACAACCCAAACACGAAAAACAATGAAGAGATTTTTTATTACACTTTTAGCCCTTACCGCAGCTGTCACAACAATGGCACAGCAGGCGCGTGAGATTCAGGTTATCGGCCATCGCGGCGGTCGCTACGAGTTCGAGGAGAACACCCTCGCAGCGTTCAAGGGCTCCTACGAGAAGGGCGTGCGCGGCTACGAGACCGATATTCGTATGACTGCCGACGGCGAGCTTGTCATAACTCACGATGCATCACTCAAGCGAATGACGGATGTTGATCTCGACGTTGAGAAATCGACGCGCAAGGAGATTAAGAAGGTGAAGACCAAGCAGGGCAACCCCATCCTCTTCGTGGATGAGTTGGTAGATTACTTCCGCGGTAGCGACATCGCCTACATCGAGTGGGAGATGAAGTCGGACAATTACTCAGAGGAGCAGCTCAAGGTATATTGCGACAAGGCTTACAAGCTCATTATGGGCGGCAAGCCGGAGGGTGCATTCTACATCTTCTCGTCGTTTGACCACCGCTCACTCAAGACGATGAAAGAACTTCATCCCGATGCCGAGTGTATGCTTATCACGAGCGAGCCCGTGAGCGAGAAGACCATCGAGACAACCAAGTCGCTGGGACTTAAGCGCGTAGCTTGTGGTGTGCAAGGAACGTCACGCCGCGCCGTGACCGAGGCTCACGAGCAGGGCTTGATTATTAATCTCTGGCCCGGTGCTTCGATCGAGGATTTTCAGCTGGCGCTGGCTCTCGGAGCCGACATCGCCTGCACGGACTACCCCGTAAAGGTGCTGGGATTCGTAAAGGAGAATATGCCGTGGATCACGCCACGAAAGGTTTTGAAATAATACGAAAAAGAGGTTGTCCTTGCGGGACAACCTCTTTTTATATAAACTCAATCTGGTAAGCACCGCCCATATAACCCGCCTCGACGGTGTACTGGATTGCCGTGGGCGAAAAACGCTCCTGATAGAACGAATGGGTGTGACCGCAGAGGATGGCCTTCAACAGCGGCTGCTCCTTGAGCCACGCTAAAAAGGCCAGTGTCGACTCGTCGGCTCGTTGCTGAACGGAGCGGTTGCGCCACTGCTCCGAAGCAGGGCGTGAGGGGTCTTGCTGATAGGTCTCCGTCAACTCGAGCGGCGCACCCGTCATATAGCCAGCCAGGCCGTTGTTACCAGCAAGGATCGAGCGGCAGTGCTCGGGTGTGTAGAGGGGAACGTGGCACATCAGCACTACGGGCAGGCCCTTCTCGAACTCGCGCTTGATGGCGGCGTGCTGCTCGGCCGTAACATTATAATATACGTCATCGAAGGCCACGAAGTTGACTCCGTTAATCACCCTCGACGCAACCGTCAAATCGTTGGGATAGGCCGCCTGCACCTTGTGATAGCTCTGCTGCTTGTAGGCCGCATCCTCACGCGCCTCACCCACATACTGCGAGAACTCGTGATTTCCAGCCGAGGCGTACCAATCGCCTACACCCATCTGTTCCGCGATGAAATCGAGATTGGCCTCGCTAACGAAGTCCTGCAGATCGCCCGTATGGAGCAACATTAAGTTATTCTCGCGCGCATAGCGGATGGCAGCATCGAAGTAGTGCTCGGCCCACGGGAAAACACGCTGACGCGATGCGGCAAGAGAGTGCTTGCGCTCATTGTCGCGCTCATCGACGCGCGTGAGGTGGGTATCGGAGATGTGCAGCGCACGAATCGGCGCGGTAGCACCTACGGCGATGGTGATTTTCTTAATGGTCCTAAGCGATGTGGGGCCAGCGATAGGCTCAAGGAGACGGGCGCAAGCCTTATCGGGCAGTTGCGAGGCGATAAGCATACCGCCGCAGAGTTGCAGAAATTCAAGTCGTTTCATAGCGGGGAGTTTTTGTTTACACAAATATAATGATTTTTCGGGATTTTGCGCTCAAGATAGATGCCGAAAGAGCAAGCCTCTGCAGAAAGGGAATTCGTAGGGCGTAAGCTATTTTGAAGCTATCGCAGAGCGAGAAACCGCAGCATACTTGTGGTATGTGAGGATTTCGTGCTCAAGATAGATGCCGAAAGAGCAAGCCATACGAATTCCCCCCCCCCCTCACGCACAAAAAAAGCGGGACTATAAATAGCCCCGCCCATTCGGTTATACTCAACCCCAACCTTACTCGGCCAGAGGAGTTACGCTTACGTAAGACTTACCTGAAGACTTCTTGCAGAACTCTACAGTGCCATCTACCAATGCGAAGAGGGTGTGATCCTTACCCATACCCACGTTGTTACCGGGGTTGTGTACAGTACCTCTCTGACGAACGATGATGTTGCCAGCCTTAGCGAACTGACCACCGAAAAGCTTTACACCGAGTCGCTTGCTCTCTGACTCACGGCCGTTCTTTGAACTACCTACTCCTTTTTTGTGTGCCATGTTTCTCTAACGTTTTAATTATGCAACAATATC
>JAFOEH010000257.1 GCA_017380275.1 Alistipes sp. | reverse complement strand
GTCGCAAAGCTTGGCAATTTACTCGTGTCAATATCGGGTTGTGCAGCAACGTGCTCTGGCACGGGAATGTAGTATTTCTTGCCGCAATATGCGCCCCACACGGGGCCTGCCACGATCATCGCAAAGGCTCCACACACTAATCCCACGACAATCACCCATCCTAAATCTACGCCCAGCATCGTCGCCACCAGTACGGGCCCTGGCGTAGGAGGAATAAATGCGTGTCCAACGGCCAATCCTGCCAGAAGCGGAATGGCGTAATAGAGCGACGATCGTGCCGTACGTTTCGCGAGCGAGAATGCGAGCGGAATCAGGATTATAAGTCCCGCATCGAAGAATACAGGCATAGCAATCACCAATCCCGTAATTCCCAGCGCCCACGCCGCCTTCTTGTCGCCAAAGCGATTGACCATACTAACGGCTAAGGTCTGCGCACCACCCGAAATCTCGAGTATCGCACCAAACATCGAACCCAGTCCCACCAATAGGGCTATACCTTGCAGCGTATTTCCCATTCCGTCATTCACCGAGGCCACGATCTGCTCGAAGGGCATACCTGCCCCCAAGCCGATGGCTACGGCTCCGACCAAAATAGCGATCATAGCCTGCCAGCGAAAACGGATGATCAGCACCAGCAGCATGGCAATTCCCGCAACGGCAGCAATGATTAGTCGTGTAGGATCGAGTGGTGTCATATCGTAATATGTTTTCGGTTAATCTTCAGTTTTCATATATCCACCCTCGATGGCCGAGAGTGCGTGGTCGGCAAATAGTTTCAATACTCCTCTGTCGTATTTAGGTTTGCGGGGCTGCCACTTTTCGCGGCGCTCGGCAAGCACCTTATCGACCTTGTCGGCCGATAACTCCTCGCCTGCAATGCCGACAATCTGCAACACACGCTCCTCAATATCAATGTGAATCAAATCCCCCTCCTCGACAAGCGCTATCGGCCCTCCGACAGCAGCCTCGGGCGAGATGTGGCCAATGGCAGGGCCACGCGAAGCTCCCGAAAAACGCCCATCTGTCAGCAACGCAATCGAGCGTCCCAGCTCCGCGTCGGACGATATGGCTTCGGTGGTATAGAACATCTCGGGCATTCCCGATCCCTTCGGGCCTTCGTAGCGGATGATGACGGCATCACCCTTCTCGATGCGGTGCGATAGGATTGCCTCAATAGCCTCCTCTTCGCAGTCGAAAGGTCGGGCCCGCAACGTCTTTCGGAACATCTCGCGCGGCACGGCCGTATGCTTCACCACAGCCCCATCGGGCGCAAGATTTCCCTTCAGTATCGCCACCGATCCATCCACACCAATCGGATTGTTATACGGGCGTATTACATCCTCTCGCTTCAGTCCCCAGCGAGCCAGATTCTCCTCGCACTTCTCATAAAATCCCTCACGCTTGAGCTGGTCCAGATTCTCACCTACGGTACGTCCCGTCACGGTCAGCGCATCCAGATGCAGCGAGTCGCGTATCTGCTCCATTACGGCCGGTACTCCGCCCGCATAGTAGAAGAACTGCGCTGGCCACTCCCCCGCAGGGCGTATGTTGAGCAGGTAGCGCGCTCCGCGATGCAGACGGTCGAATGTGTCGGCATCGATCTTGAATCCAAGTTCGTGCGCAATGGCGGGTATGTGCAGCAGCGAATTTGTTGAACCCGAAATGGCTGCGTGAACCATAATCGCATTCTCAAAAGCATCCATCGTAACAATATCGCTCGCCTTGATTCCCTGTCTTACGAGTTGCATCACCTGCCTACCTGCACGATAGGCCATCACTTGCAACTCCTCGCTCGTTGCAGGCATCAGCGCCGAACCGGGGAGCATCAGACCGAGCGCCTCGGCTATGATTTGCATTGTGCTTGCCGTTCCCATAAACGAGCAGGCACCGCACGACGGACAGGCGTTGTGCTTGTAGTATGCAAATTGCTCTGCCGTAATCTCACCGCGCTGATACATAGCCGAGTAGGTGCCAATCTGCTCAAGCGTCAGCAGGTCTGGGCCTGCGTCCATCACTCCGCCTGTAACCACTATCGAGGGCATATCCAATCGACATAAACCCATCAGACACGCCGGTACCGACTTGTCGCAGCTGGCCACAAACACGCCGCCGTCAAATCCCGTCGATTTGCCGTGAATCTCAATCATCGAGGCTATCACATCGCGGTGCGGTAGCGAGTAGTTTATGCCGTCGTGTCCCTGCGCTATGCCGTCGCAAATGTCGGTGGTGAAGTATCGCGCGCCACGTCCTCCCTCGTCGTTGATTCCGCGCATCACCTCATCGACAAACTGCATAAGATGAGCACTTCCTGGGTGCGAGTCGCCATAAGTGCTCTCGACGAGTATCTGCGGCTTATCCAGATCCTCTACGGTCCATCCCATTCCAATTTTCAACGGATCATTCTCTGGTGCGAGCGCACGCACCCGCTGACTATTAAGTTGCTTTGCCATCGTGTCAAAAGTAAGTTTTCTACAAACTTAATCATTTTTTTCTCTATCTGCCTATCTTCGACCACATTTTTAAGCGTTTGATCCTCATTCTGCCTAATACAAAAAAATCCCGCCCTTGAAAGGACGGGATTTTGTGTATAGATTCGATGGGTTATTCAACCTCTACCAAGATTGCATTTGCGGGAACAGCCTCGCCTACGTTTACGAGTACCTGCTTGATGGTACCAGCGTAGTCGGTAGTGATGTTGTTCTCCATCTTCATCGCGTCGAGGATTACAACTCGCTGGCCACGCTTCACCGTGTCGCCAACCTTCACGCAAACCTCAAGGATGCGGCCCGGCAGGGGAGCCTCAACGGTCTTACCCGTGATGGGCTTGATATGCTGTGCTGCGATTGCCGCCTTTGCCTCTGCAGCGCGCTTAGCCTCAGCAGCAGCCTTCTCGGCCTCCTTGGCAGCCTTCTCAGCCTCAGCAGCCTCGTAAGCCTTCTTCTTGGTGTTGGTGAGGAAGTTCTTCGCTACGAGCGGGAAGAGCTCCAGAAGCAGGATCTCCTTCTCATTCTCAGCGAGCTTCACGCCACCTGCCTCAGGCAACTCGGGGTTGGGCTGCATCTTATATTTAGATGTGTCGTAAGGAATCTCCTCACGGAAACCACAAATCTTCAAACGGAACTCGGGATCAATCTTAACGGGTGTGTTACCATAATCACCCTTCACCAGGCCGATAAACTGTGAGCTCTTGTTGGTGTACATCTCACGACCTGCCTTCTCGTCCATAGCACAGTTCACAGCCTGCGCACCTACGATCTGCGAGGTAGGAGTTACCAGAGGGGGCAGACCAGCCGACAGACGCACGGTCGGGATGAGCTCCATAGCGCGGGGCAGAATATCCTCCGACTTGAGCTGCTTGAGCTGTGCCACCATATTTGAGTACATACCACCGGGGATCTCAGCCTTCTGAACGAGCTCGTTGGGAGCGGGGAAGCCGTAGTATGCCTCGATCTTCTGGCTTACGGTGAGTAGCTTGTCGAAGTCCTCAGCCTTAGCTGCTGCCACAGCCTCGTTGAAGAGCTGATCGGCCGTATCAGAGAATGCGAAGCGGTTGGGCTTGGGTTTCTCGGCACCGAATACCGACAACTCCAACTCCTTGCGGATAACCTTCAACTGCTCGTTGATCTTCACAACAGCGTCCATATTCACGCCGATGTCGATACCCATCTTCTGGCAGAATACATACACAAGCTCCAGTGCGGGTGCGCCCGTACCACC
>JAFOEH010000256.1 GCA_017380275.1 Alistipes sp. | reverse complement strand
GCTCTACTGAATCCAAAGAATCTGCACCGAGGTGAGCAGTGAAACTTGCTTCGGGTACAACCTCCTCAGCCTTAACGCCCAACTTGTCGACGATGATCTCGACAACCTTTGACTGAACTTCTGACATAACTTTAATTTTTTAAGTTAAACAATTTTATTATCGATTGGTTTCAATCTTTTTCAGGATATTTCTGCGCAAATGTAACACTTTTTTTATTAAATTTGGCATTGGAAACGAATAATTTTCATTCACGCTCCATTTTGTACATATTTAACCAACTATAAACCATAAAATTATGAATCTTTTACTCATTTCCAACTCTACCCACGCAGGTGAACAATATCTCCAATATCCCATCAAAAACATAGCTTCGTTCCTCGAGGGCGTGAGCGAGGTTGTCTTCGTGCCCTATGCTGCTGTAACCTTTTCGTATGCAGCTTATGAGGCTAAGGTTCAGGCTCGTTTTGACGAGATCGGAATCAAGGTGCGCTCGGTACATCGTGCCAAGGATCCCCGCCGTATGATTCGCGAGGCTCAGGCTATTTGCGTAGGTGGTGGAAATACCTTTGCTCTGGCGAAGAAGATGCAGGAGCAGGGCTTGATGAAGGCCATCCTGAAGAAGATTAAGGAGGGAACGCCCTACGTCGGCTGGTCGGCTGGAAGCAATGTTGCGTGCCCTACGATCTGTACGACAAACGATATGCCAATTGTTGAGCCTGAGTCGTTTAAGGCTATCGGTGCGGTGAAGTTCCAGATCAATCCTCACTACCTGGATGCTAATCCCGAGGGCCACGCTGGCGAGACCCGAGAGCAGCGTATTGAGGAGTATATCGAGGCTAATCCCCGCCGCTGGGTAGTGGGCTTGCGCGAGGGTTGTATGTTGCACCTGCACGATGGTAAGATGGAGCTGATTGGCTCTCGCCCGATGCGCATCTTCAAGAAGGGTGTGGAGACCTATGAGGTCAATGCAGGAGATGATCTCTCGTTCCTTTTGTAATGTTTATGGAGTCTGCCATAATGTCTCTGGCAGACTCCTTTTATTATAATAATGCCTATGCTAACTACTGCCGAAATCGGCCGCCGCGGCGAAGATGTCGCCGTTGGGTATCTGCGCAGTCGTGGCTATATGATCTGCGCCCAGAATTGGCGTTCGGGTCGCTACGAGATCGATATAGTGGCCGAGCGAGACGGTGTAACCCATTTCGTAGAGGTGCGTGCACGCCGTGCGGGGTCGTTGCTTTCGCCCGAGGCAACCATCAATGCTACAAAGGCCAACGCCATTCGTCGTGCTGCCTCGGCATACCTTCGACAGTGTCGCGTTGCGGGGGAGGTGGCCTTCGACCTGCTGGCGGTGGATGTGTTTCCCGACGGAAACGTCGATGTGCGCTATGTCCCCGATGCAGTTGAATTCGGGTGGTAGTTGTCGGATTGAATAAAAAGTAGTACCTTTGTCGTAAGTAAAATATAGAGTTATCATAATGGTTATGGTGATATATAATCTCGGCATTTTGCTGTATGAGTGGCTGTTACGCGTTGTGGCGCTCTGGAATCCAAAGGCTCGTCAGTGGGTTGATGGTCGCCGTAATATCTTCGACCGTATGGCCGAGCGCATCTCACCTTCGGATCGTGTTGTGTGGATGCACGTTGCATCGCTTGGCGAGTTCGAGCAGGGCCGCCCTATCCTCGAGGCAATCCGTAAGGAGCACCCCGAGATGAAGCTTCTCGTAACTTTCTTCTCGCCTTCGGGATATGAGATTCGTAAGAATTACTCGGGAGCTGATTATATCTTCTACCTGCCTTCGGATACGCCCTACAATGTCAGCCGTTTTCTCGATGTGGTACATCCCGAGATGGCTATCTTTGTTAAGTATGAATTCTGGCTTAACTACCTCGCGCAACTCGCCGAGCGCGGTGTAAAGAGTTATCTCGTTTCGGCAATTTTCCGTCGCAACTCGATCTTCTTCAAGTCCTATGGTGGCCGCTGGCGTCGTGCGCTCGACACCTTCGATCAGATGTTTGTGCAGAACGACGAGTCACGCGAACTACTTCATAGCATTGGCTTTGACAATATAATAGTTGCAGGCGATACCCGTTTCGACCGCGTGGCAGAGATTGCTCGTGCAGCTCGGTCGGTGGAGATTGTCGAGAAGTTCAAGGGCGATAGCCGACTCTTTGTTGCCGGCTCGACGTGGGGGCCCGACGAGGATATTCTTCTACCGCTGATTAATGCTAATGCGGATGTGAAATTTGTCGTTGCTCCGCACGAGATGGATGAGGGGCGTATTGGCCGTCTGCTTCGAGAGACGAAGGGTGGGGCGGTGCGATATACGCAATGTACGCCGCAGAGCGATTTTTCAAATGTTCAGGTGTTGGTGCTCGATACTATCGGTATCCTCTCGTCGGTCTATGGCTATGCTTCGTGGTCGTATATCGGAGGTGGTTTCGGCGTGGGAATCCATAATACGCTGGAGGCGGCGACGTTCGGGTTGCCCATTGCCTTTGGTCCGAAGTATGAAAAATTCAAGGAGGCCCGCGATATGGTGGCTCTCGGAGCGGCCCGCAAGGTTGAGTCGGCTGAGGAGTTGATGGCGTGGTTTACACCTCTTTATAATGATAGCGAGCTTCTTGCCCGCGTGAGTGCCACGGCTAAGGATTACACCATCAAGAATCAGGGTGCGACGGCGCTATTTATAAAGTTAGCCTTTGAGAATTAAAAACGCATTGTAATACAGTTTTATGTAAAATAGGAAAAGCCTGCACCGATATGATGCAGGCTTTTCTTATTTTCGTCGCTCGGACTACAAGCTGTCGCCGAAATCCTTGCGGAACTTCTCCATCAGGCGTGCGGGCCAGTTGGTCAAAGGCTCCATACCACCCATAAAGAATCGGAGTACGGGAGGCTCGTAGCTGAACTTCAGACCGCCGATGAGTTTGCGGTTCTGGTATAGCCAATCTACGCGGTCGATAACGTAGTTGATCTGCGAGAGTGTGAACACACGGCGAGGAACTGCCATACGCAGCAACTCAACATCTGCCAAAATCTCGTTACCATTCTCGTCGCGAACGCTCGACATCGTACCACGCTCCATTGCGCGAACTCCCGAGCAGATGTACAACGCGGCAGCCAACGCACCAGCGGGGTACTGCTCCTGCGGAAGATGCTCGCAGAACTTCATCGCGTTGATGTGGGCACCCAAAACTCCCGGAGGTGTTACCATAGGCACGCCGCGCTTCTCCAGCTCCTCAACCAGGTACTTGATATAGTTGGGGCTCTGGCTGATCATAGTCTCGTCCAAAGTCTCATACAGACCTACTGCCATTGCCTCGATCTCACGAACAGAGATACCACCATAGGTGAGGAAACCCTCGAACAAGGGGATCATAGCCTCCATCTTTGCGTAGAGCGCACGCTGGTTAGTGCAGATACCACCACCGCGTGAAGATGAGAGCTTACGAGCCGAGAAGTAAACCAGATCGGCCAGGCCGGTCATCATCTTCAGGATTTCGCCCATCGTGTTCTCCTT
>JAFOEH010000255.1 GCA_017380275.1 Alistipes sp. | reverse complement strand
CAAGGCTATTGAGTTCGCGTCAAAAGCTCACGCCGCCGACTATGACTTCGATGGCAACCCCACTATCCTCCACCCAATAGCGGTTGGAATGATGGGCAACACCGACACTGAGCGTATCGTGGGATTCCTCCACGATGTTGTAGAGGATACGAAATACACTTTTGATGACCTTATCGAGGAGGGATTCTCTGAGGAGGTAATATCTGCTTTGCGACTGCTTACGCACGACAAGCAAATGCCATATATGGAGTATATCGAGCAGATCTGCGAGTCGGGCAACCAAACAGCAATCAATGTTAAGATCAATGATCTGAAGCACAACTTGACTCGAGGCGAGGCTGGTGGTCACACCCAATGCGTCGAGAGACACACCATAGCATTGGCATACATTGAGTCCTATTTGGCCAAACATCCTAACGATGGAGAGTAACGCCTACTTTTGGCCCCTAACCCCGCCACCACTACAAATCCTTCCCTTTATTTGGGAGGGATTTTTTTCGTATCTTTGCACAAACATCTCAAATATGCTACACTACCACATCGAACAAATCACGACCAACAAACGTGCCTTTATGCCACTTCTTCTGCTTGGCGACGAGCAGGAGTCGATGATTGATCGTTACCTCGATCGTGGCGAAATGTTTGCTTTAATTGACACATCACAAATAACTATTGCAATTGCAGTTGTGACACGTGAAGACAACCATACCTTCGAGTTGAAAAACCTTGCTGTCACACCCTCCCACCAGCGCAAAGGTTACGGCCGCACAATGATCGATTTCATCTGCCACCACTACTCCGACAAAGCCGACACTTTACTCGTCGGCACGGGCGACAGTCCCCACACCATATCTTTCTACGAGAGCTGCGGCTTCAGCTACTCGCATACTCTGCCCGATTTTTTTACTCAGAACTACGACCACCCGATCATTGAGGATGGCAAATTGCTGCGCGATATGATTTATTTGAAAAAAGTTATCTCCCGATAGCCACAAACCCTCAAAAAAACTCCCCGCAGTGCAATTTTCTCACAAAAAATAAGTATATTTGTAAGTTAGAGAAAAAAGGCGAAAACTATGGACAAAAACAAGAGCGTGATAGAGCTTCGCGGCGTTTCGATCTACCATACCGATGGCGAGTCAAAGCAGCTGAAGAAGGAGGATGAGCTGGTACTCTCGGACGTTAATCTGAGCGTCAGCGAGGGCGAGATGGTCTATTTCATCGGCCGCGTTGGTAGTGGAAAAAGTACCCTACTCAAAACTTTATATGCCGAGGTACAACTACTTGTAGGCGAAGGACGTGTCGTGGGTATGGATCTGCGACGCTTGAAGCGCTCCGACATCCCCTATCTGCGCCGCCGAATGGGCATCGTTTTTCAGGATTACCGTCTGCTCGACGACCGTAACGTCTTCTACAATCTCTACGACGTTATGCGTGCCACTGGGTGGAAAAACGAGAGCGACATCCGCCGCCGCATCGACGAAGTGCTGAACCTTGTGGGCCTGCAAACCAAAGCCTACAAGATGCCCCACGAACTCTCCGGCGGCGAGCAGCAGCGTCTGGTCATAGCCCGCGCCCTGCTGAATTCGCCACGCCTTATTTTGGCCGACGAGCCTACGGGCAATCTCGATCCCGTCACGGCCGATGGCATTATGCGCCTCTTCCGCGAAATCACAGCGAAGGGTTGTGCTATCGTAATGTCCACCCACAACACCGCACTTATCGAGCAATACCCCGCCCGCACCATAATGTTCTCAAAGGGCCACATCTCCGAAATCGACTTAGCAACAAGTTTTCAAGACTAATCGCTCCGACCAAACTTTTTTTAGGGAAAATCTTTGATTTTGGATTTGGAAAACTCGATAAAAAAGCCTATTTTTGTACGTTTTAACAAATGGAAATGATTTAAGACAAATATGAGCACAGAACAAGAAATTGTCAAGACACACGAGGAGGAGTATTCGGCGTCCAATATCCAGGTATTGGAGGGTCTGGAGGCGGTGCGTAAGCGCCCTGCGATGTACATCGGTGACATCAGCGAGAAGGGTCTGCACCATCTGGTATACGAGGTTGTGGACAACTCAATCGACGAGGCGCTGGCCGGCCACTGCTCTCACATCGACGTAACCATCAACGAGGACAACTCGATCACCGTACGCGACAACGGCCGAGGCATCCCCACCGACTACCACGAGAAGGAGGGTAAGTCGGCTCTGGAGGTTGTGCTTACGGTGCTTCACGCCGGCGGTAAGTTCGATAAGGGTAGCTACAAGGTTTCTGGAGGTCTTCACGGTGTGGGTGTATCGTGTGTGAATGCACTTTCGACTCTGCTCGTTGCGGAGGTTCACCGCGGCGGCAAAATCTATCGTCAGTCATACAGCAAGGGTGTTCCCACTACCCAGATGGAGATTGTTGGCGATTGCGACGATCGTGGTACGATTATCACCTTCAAGCCCGATGCCGAGATCTTCACCGTCACGGAGTACAAGTACGAGACCCTGCAGACACGTCTGCGCGAGCTGGCATTCCTTAATAAGGGCATCAACCTCTCGCTCACCGACAAGCGCAAGCCCGACGAGGAGACAGGCGAGCCCCTCCACGAGACTTTCTACTCGAAGGATGGTCTTCAGGAGTTCGTTCGCTACCTCGACAAGACACGCGGCGAGGCCCTGACCGAGCAGATTATCTATATCGACACTGAATACAATGGCGTTCCCGTTGAGGTTGCTATGCAGTATAACAACTCTTATTCAGAGAACGTACACTCTTACGTCAATAACATCAATACCATCGAGGGTGGTACCCACCTCACAGGTTTCCGTATGGCTCTGACGCGCACACTGAAGAAGTATGCCGACGAGTCGGGTATGCTCTCGAAGCTCAAGTTCGAGATCAATGGCGAGGACTTCCGCGAGGGACTCACCGCCGTGGTATCGGTTAAGGTCGCTGAGCCCCAGTTCGAGGGCCAGACCAAGACCAAGCTCGGCAACAGCGAGGTATCTGCCGCCGTTAATGGCGCCGTAAGCGCTGCTCTGGCGCTCTACCTCGAGGAGCACCCCCGCGATGCCAAGACCATCGTTCAGAAGGTCATCCTGGCCGCTACGGCCCGCCACGCAGCTCACAATGCCCGCGCTGCTGTCCAGCGCAAGACCGTACTCTCGGGTGCAGGTCTGCCGGGTAAGCTGGCTGACTGCTCAAGCCGCGACCGCTCGATTGCTGAGATTTTCTTCGTCGAGGGAGACTCTGCAGGTGGTACAGCCAAGCAGGGCCGCGACCGTAACTTCCAGGCTATTATGCCCTTGCGTGGTAAGATTCTGAACATCGAGAAGGCTCAGGAGCACCGTATGTGGGAGAACGAGGAGATCAAGAATATGTTTATCGCTCTGGGCGTGTCGATCGGCACTGAGGAGGATAGCAAGGCACTGAACTTGGAGAAACTCCGCTACGACAAGATCATCATCATGACTGATGCCGATGTCGATGGTTCTCACATCGCCACACTTATGCTCACCTTCTTCTTCCGCAAGATGAAGGCGCTCATCGAGAATGGCCATATCTACATCGCTACTCCACCGTTGTACCTTGTAAAGAATGGTAAGCAGGAGCGTTACTGCTGGACCGAAAAGGAGCGTGACGAGGTCGTGGCAGAGTTTGGTTCTAAGGGTGTTCACATCCAGCGCTACAAAGGTCTTGGTGAGATGAATGCGCAGCAGCTTTGGGATACGACCATGAATCCCGATACCCGTATCTTACGTCAAGTGACTGTAGAGAATGCTGCCGAAGCAGACCATATCTTCTCCATGCTCATGGGCGATGAGGTGCCACCGCGTCGTGAGTTCATCGAGAAAAATGCACATTACGCAAATATTGATGCTTAATAAATTATTTAGGGGTTGCGCTTGTGTGCGACCCCTATTTTTAAATAATAAATCACTATGAATGTTACAGTTATAGGTGTCGCAGGAGGCACAGGCTCGGGAAAGTCGACACTCGTCAAGCGTCTGCAAGAGGCCTTTGCTAACGATGATGTTGCAACGCTATGTCATGATTACTACTACAAGGCGCATCCCGAGTTAACTTATGAGGAACGTACAAAACTAAACTACGACCATCCTGCTGCATTTGATACCGATATGCTTGTGGAGCATATTCGCACGCTCAAGTCTAATGTTCCTATCGAACATCCTGTATACTCGTTTGTGGAGCATAACCGCACCGAGGAGCGAGTGCTTGTCAAGCCCTCGAAGGTGATTATAGTTGATGGAATACTCATCTTTGAGAATAAGGAGCTGCGAGAGCTGATGGACATAAAGGTCTTTGTGGATACCGATGCTGACATACGCCTCGCTCGTCGCAT
>JAFOEH010000254.1 GCA_017380275.1 Alistipes sp. | reverse complement strand
TGGAAATTCCAACGATAACTCCAACCTTGCGATACAACGCTCTGCGGGCCACCCTCGCAATAGAGCAATGTGGGGTATTTCTTTGCGGGGTCGAAGTCGGGCGGCAGGATAACCCAAGTGAGCATCTCCTTGCCGTCGGTGGTCTTGATCCAGCGCTTCTCGACTTGTCCCATCTTCACGTTGTCGTAGACGTGGGCGTTGATGTTAGATAGCTGCTTAAGGGCGCCATCCGCGAGGTTAGCCTCGTAGAGCTCCTTGTCGCGGCTGATGGTCATAAGCGTGGTGAGGCACTTCTCGCCTGCGATGCTCATCGTTGCGATGTCGTGGTCGCCAGAGGTGATAACCTCAACCTTTGCGTCGTTTACTCCAACCTTGCAAATCTGCTGTGTGCCCTCGATAGCTGAGAGGAAGTAGAGGGTTGAGTTGTCCTTCCAGATCACGTTTGAGGCGCTGTGGTCGAAGTCGGGCGTAAGCTCCTGCATCTGCTCCGTTGCGATGTCGAACACGAAGAGGCGGTCCTTGTCAGATTCGTAGCCTGGTGTAGCCATCGAGCAGAAGGCAATCTGCTTATCGTCGGGTGACCATACGGGGTAGCGGTCGTAGCCTACGAACTCCATAATGCGCATACCTCGGTTGGTCTTAATCTTATTGATATTGAGCGTTGAGCCATCCTCGGTGTTGTAGATGAAGATGTCAGAGTCGGTCGAGATTGCATACTCCGCGCCCGTCAGGGGTTTGCAGGTGTATGCGAGCTTCTTGCCGTCGTTGCTCCACGCGATCTCCGCGACATCGAAATAGGGCGCCAGCGGAGCATCCCAAGCGGCATCAGCACCGAGGATGTCCTTGTCGTTGGCGGTGCCTGAAGCTGTAAGATCGGCAACGAAGATGTGGCTATACTCGCCCTCATCCCAATAGTTCCAGTGGCGCACCATCAGATCGTCGTAGATGCGGGCCTCGGATTTGTCCATATCCTTGTGAACGTCTGAAGATTTGATATCGGCAGCGTGCACCTTCTTGATGTAGAAGATCTTATCGCCAGATGGAGCGATGCCGTAGCCCTCGACGCCACCCTCAACAGAGGTGAGCTGCTTTGCGGCTGAGCCATCGGCGCGCATCTCCCACACCTGATTTGAGCCTCCGCGAGCCGAGGTGAAGTAGATCTTGCTGCCGTCGGCACTCCACTGTGCCTCGGCGTTGCTCGATGAGTTGTCGGTAAGGGCGGTCTCGGTGCCCGTTGCCATATCGCGGACGTAAATCTGCGTAAGGCCACGATTCTCGGCCATATTGTAGCGCGTTACGGTGTAGAGCGCCGTCTTGCCATCGGGCGAGAGTACGGCCGAGCCGATGCGTCCCATTTTCCACATTACGTCGGGAGTGAAGCGGGCTGCAGCAATCTCTTCGGTCGAGAGTTGATTGTCGATATTAAGCGCTGATGAAGGCTCCTTGGGAGCGCACGATGAGAGCGCCAATGCTGTAATAGCCATAATAAAGGTTAATTTTTTCATAGATTCTATTCGAGGTTTAACATCAATTCACTATTTTTGCTTAATCAAATTGCAAAGCAATGCAACCTACTGCCAATTACTATACCCACAGCGAGCACGAAATAGGCATCCCCGTAGAGGCGGATGGCTCGATTCGCGTATGGTTTGCTGATCGAGAACTGCTCTTTGCGACAGAGCCCCGCGAGGGGTATTATGTGGTGTCGGCCGAGGTTGAAGTGCCACTTGCAAGAGCGAAGGTAATCACTTTTTTAGAAACTTACAACTCGGTTGAGATTTTAAGCCCGGAGCCTCAGTCTGCGTTTGAGGCATTTGCCCGCCAGATGAAGTGGGTGGAGGCTGCTGGTGGAGTGGTGGAGAGCGATCGGGGCGATGTGGTGATGATCAGTCGCAATGGCCGTTGGGATCTGCCCAAAGGACACCGCGAAGAGGGAGAGAGCTTTGCCGAGTGTGCCGCACGCGAGGCCGAGGAGGAGACGGGTGTGAAGGTGGCCGAGGTGGGACGACTGCTCGTGACGACACTTCACGCGTATAATATATATGGTGAGTGGGAGCTGAAGCTGACAGCGTGGTATGTTATGCGTGCCCTGAGCCGACATCTTACGCCGCAACGCGAGGAGGGGATCGTAAGGGCTGAGTGGGTGGCGCCCGAAAGGATCGAGGAGCAAATAAAAAACTCGTTCCCGACAATTAAAAAGGTATTTTCGGCGTTCTCGGTATAGAGACCTGCGGATCGCGGCCCGATTGGAGTAAAAAAACGAAGCACTATGGTAAAGATATTATGGGTTGATGACGAGGTGGAGTTGTTGAAGCCTCACGTTCTGTTCCTTCAGGGGAAGGGGTATGCGGTGGATACCTGCAACAATGGTTACGATGCCATCGATATGGCGCGTGCAACGGCGTACGACCTGATAATCCTCGACGAGATGATGCCCGGAATGACGGGACTGGAGACGCTGCCTCTGATCAAGGAGCAGCGCCCGACAACACCCGTCATAATGGTTACGAAGAGCGAGGAGGAGAATATTATGGATAAGGCCGTAGGCTCGAAGATCGCCGACTACATCATCAAACCCGTAAATCCCAATCAGGTGTTGCTCTCGATAAAGAAGAATGTCCACTCGCAGCAGCTGGTGACCGAGCAGACGACGGCCGATTATCGTGCCGAGTTCGGGCGAATCTCGGCGATGTGTCAGGGGGCTTCGACCTTTGAGGCGTGGTGTGCGCTGTATCGCAAGATCACCAATTGGGAGATCGAACTTGCGGGGTCGATGGATCAGAGCGTGAAGGAGATTCTGGTGTATCAGAAGAGCGAGGCCAATCAGGAGTTCTGCAAGTTTGTGCGCCGCAATTACTATAATTGGATCAACAAACGGGTCGAAGATGGCGAGATTCCCATTATGTCGCACACGCTGATGCGTAAGAAGATACTGCCCGTGGTGGATGAGAATACGAAGACAACGCTGTTGCTGATTGATAATTTCCGCTACGATCAGTGGCGTGCCATCAGCTCGCTGTTGCGCGGATATTACGATGTGGATGTTGATGACTTCTACTGTGCTATCCTGCCCACGGCAACGCAGTATGCCCGAAATGCGATTTTTGCAGGTCTGATGCCGCTGGCGATCGACAAGATGATGCCCGACAAGTGGCTCAATGACAATGAGGAGGGGGGTAAGAATCAGTACGAGGAGGATTTTCTTGCACGACAGCTCAAGATGGCGGGCAAGGATTACCGCTGGACGTTCGATAAGCTGGTGCGCCCCGAGGCGGGTAGGAAGCTCATTGACAATATCCGCCGCGTGTATGATGCCGACTTCTCGGTTATCATCTACAATTTCCTTGACATCCTCTCACACGCCCGAACCGAGACCGACATTATACGCGAATTGACCGAAGACGAGGCTTCATTCCGCTCGCTCACGCGCTCGTGGTTCGAGCACTCGGATCTGTATGAGATGTTGAAGATGCTCTCCGAGCAGGGACACACGGTAATCATTACGTCGGATCACGGTACGATTCGCGTGGATAACCCCGTAAAGGTTACGGGCGATAGGGAGACCTCGCCTAACCTGCGATACAAGACGGGTCGCAACCTGCAATACAACGCCCGCGAGGTGTATGAGGTGACGCGTCCGGAGGATATTCAGCTGCCGAGGATAAATCTCTCGTCGAGTTATATCTTTGCCTACAACTCCGACTTTTTGGTCTATAACAACGACGCAAATAAGTTTATACGTTACTACAAAAATACTTTCCAGCACGGCGGAATCTCGATGGAGGAGATGCTCGTGCCCTACATTGTACTTAAACCCAAAGGAAACTGATTATGAAAAGAATAGAGATTGACTCGCTCTCGGAGCTGGAGCGTGTGGCCGAAGAGATCCTCTCGTTGATAGGCGAGCGTCGCGTGGTTTTATTGCGTGGCGGTATGGGTGCGGGAAAGACCACGCTCGTGAGTCGCATTGCCTCTAAGCTCGGGGCGGAGGATACAGTGACGAGCCCTACCTTCGCGCTGGTAAACCAATATGAGGGGCGCGAGGGTACGATCTATCACTTCGACTTCTATCGCATCAACCGCGTGGAGGAGGTCTTCGATCTTGGCTACGAGGAGTACTTCTACTCGGGCGAGCTGTGCTTTGTCGAGTGGCCCGAGATGGTGGAGGGGCTGCTGCCAGAGGATGCGATGGAGGTGCGTATTACGGTTGGTGACGACGATAAGCGAATATTTGAGATAGAGTAGGCGAAAAATGTTATAAAACAGATTCTTATTTGCAGGAATCTGTTTTTTTGTTTATTTTTGCCCCTTGCGTAAATATCTAAAATTGATAATCAAGTGAAGAAAACTATGAATAAGATTAAGAGTTTGATTTTGATGCTCGTCGTGATGCTGACTTCGGTGTCGGCTTCGGCGCAGATGCAGCTTTTCGATCCCGTTTCGTGGTCAACATCGGTTGAGCAGGTGGGCGACGGAGAGTATCGCATTGACTTTAAGGCAACAATCGAGCAGGGATGGCACCTCTACGACCTCGGCCCATACGAGGGTGGTCCGTTGGCAACTACGTTTACTTTCGATCCCATTGTGGGATATGAGCTGGTAGGAGAGGTTGAACCCAACCGCGAGTCGGTACGTCAGATGGACGAGATCTTCGAGATGGAGATTGGCCATTATGAGGGCGAGGTAGTATTCTCGCAGCGAGTGAAGGCTCCCCAGGGTGCTACGGTGCAGTGCTCGGTAGAGTGGCAGGCTTGTAGCGACCAGTGTGTGAATGGCGATAAGGATTTTTCTATCAAGGTGGGCAATCCCGCAGCTGCAGCTGAGGTGGATATTGAGCAGAGTGTGGCCGATGCTAACGCTGTAACGAAGGGTGGCTCGATCTGGAGCTTTATCCTCAGCGCAATCGGTTGGGCGCTTATCGCGCTGCTTACGCCCTGCGTATTCCCAATGATTCCGATGACTGTGTCGTTCTTCCTCAAGGGTTCGGGTAGCGTGGCTCGCGGTCGCTTCCGCGCGTTGATGTATGGTCTGTTTATTGTGGTGCTGTACACCGTGCCTATCGCAGTGATTATCCTGCTGACGTGGCTACTGGGTGGCGATGCCGTGACGGCCGATATCTTTAACTGGTTATCGACACACTGGCTTCCCAATATCCTCTTCTTTGTGGTGTTTATGGTCTTTGCTGCGTCGTTCTTCGGCGCTTTCGAGATTGTGTTGCCGGAGAAGCTGGTGAATAATAGCGATGCAAAGGCCGATAAGGGAGGCCTCGTGGGTATCTTCTTTATGGCGCTGACGCTGGTTCTGGTGTCGTTCTCTTGTACTGGCCCGATTATCGGCTCGGCTCTGATCCAATCGACCTCGGGCGAGGTGTGGACTCCGATTCTGACGATGTTGGCGTTCTCGGTGGTATTCGCCCTGCCCTTTACTCTGTTTGCGCTGTTCCCGTCGTGGCTCAAGCAGCTGCCCAAGAGTGGTGGCTGGCTCAACTCGGTGAAGGTCGTTCTGGGTTTTGTGGAGTTGGCACTCGGTTTGAAGTTCCTCAGCGTAGCTGACCAGACCTATCACTGGGGATTGCTCGACCGTGAGGTATATCTGGCTTTGTGGATTGCGATCTTCTCGCTGCTGGGATTGTACCTGCTCGGCAAGATCAAGTTCAAGCACGATAGCGATATGTCTTACCTTTCGGTAACACGTTTGGTGTTGGCTATTGTGGCATTTTCGTTCGTAGTATATATGCTGCCCGGTATGTGGGGCGCACCGTTGAAGGCTCTATCGGGCTATCTGCCGCCGATTCAGACCCAGGATTTCGTGATGGGCTCAGGCTCTGCTGTTGCGGCTGAGGCTGCGACTCCTACGTCGGGGGTTAAGTATGGCGATGTGCTGGAGTTGCCGCACGACCTCGATGGCTTCTTCGATCTGGAGGAGGCTGAGGCATACGCCAAGCAGGTGGGTAAGCCGCTGTTCATCGACTTCACGGGTCACGGCTGTGTGAACTGCCGCGAGATGGAGGCCCGCGTATGGTCGGACCCCAGGGTGCTGGATATTTTGCGCAACGAGTATGTTATTGTGGCACTCTATGCTGACGATAAATTGAAGGTGGATGAGGCTGATTGGGTGACTACCGATGCTGGTAAGGTACTCAAGACGCTGGGTAAGATCAATTCGTACTATGCGCTGAAGACGTACGGCGTGAATGCGCAGCCCTACTACGTTCTGCAGGGCAACGAGGGTACGCCGATGGTGACGCCTCGCGGAT
>JAFOEH010000033.1 GCA_017380275.1 Alistipes sp. | reverse complement strand
TTCGAGCTTTGCAATAGGTTTTCGATAACAATTTTTTATCTATTCATAAATTCCACTTATGATGCCTCGGCCTGAGCGATCAACTCCTCGATGTAAGCCACATCGACACAATCCTTGGCCATCACTCGCTTCTCGCTATCGAGCAGATACAACGACGGGATAGCCCGCAGATCATACAACCGTTCGCGCTCGATTACCTGCCCCTCATTGTAGGCACACATCCACGCCGAGGGGTAGTCAGCAATATGCTCACGCCACGCCTGAAGATCCGCATCGGGATAGACAACCAGCACCTTCAGCGTACCGCGCTCAATAAGCTCATTCATCAGAGGTGACGATTGAATCTGCTCGTTCACCTCGCGGCACATCGGACAGCCGGGATTGCTTATAAATATAAGGAGATAGTCGGCCTCAATATCGTACATCTGCGCCGTACGGCCCGATGCGAGCGTATAACTAAAGTCGTTCGCCGCACGCCCCACCCTATTCTGACAGGCAATCTCCAGATCGTGTTCATAGGGCAAACGCTCCAACTCATCATAGAAAGGCGAAGCCACAGCAGCCTCCAACACGGGGATATACTTCTCGTCATTGCGCAACGGCGAGTTGGGATCGTGCAGCACCCCCTCAGCCAACATCATAAAGTAATCGAACATCCTTCGTGAAGTCGAGGCGCGCGACATAAGACGCGACATAGCCTCCGAAGCCAACGAGTCGGGAACATATCCTGCCGCATAAACTGCAAAGGCTGTAGCCATATGCGACGGATCCACCTCTGCAATAAAGGTCGTATCGGCAAAATCGAACCGATCCCAATAATGCTCGAGCATATAGGACTGATGCTCGCTTTCGGTGAGCGTTGCAGGAGGCAAAGCCGGGATGAACGTGCGAGCCGTCATAGCACTCGACTCGCTCCTCTGTTGCTCATCATTGCCCTTTCCCGCACCCGTCTGCCGCCCACAAGAGACAGCCAGCATCGCAGCGACTATTATATATATATATATTGTTTTATTCATCTTACTTATTCTCGTCAATGAGTTGCTGGGCCAATTCGGGCATTCCGATGGCGGCTCGGGCTTTGATGTGGGCCAAGGGGTTGCGGATCATTGAAGTGTCAGGATTGCCCGGATCGACAACGTATATAGGCACTCCCGAACGGGCGTAGCGCACCAGCATAGCCGCAGGATAGACCGCCAACGACGTGCCCACGACGATCATCGCATCGGCCTCGGCGGCAATCTGCGTGGCGCGGTCGAACATCGGCACCGACTCACCGAAAAAGACGATATGCGGACGTAGCAGAGCTCCATCCTCGGCTCTGTCGTCAAGGTGTTGCTCCCACCCCTCGATCGGTACGATAAGTTCCGAGTTCCGTTCGCTACGCAGCTTGCGCAACTCACCGTGCAGGTGTGTTACGCGCGTTGAGCCGGCACGCTCGTGCAGGTCATCGACATTCTGCGTTACGACCTCCACGTCGAAGTGCTGCTCCAGCTCGGCAATGGCGATATGTGCGGGATTGGGCTTGGTCGCAAGAAGCTCCTTACGGCGCTTATTATAGAACTCTATGACCAGCGCTCGGTTGCGAGCCAGAGCTTCGGGTGTGCAGACATCCTCGATACGATAATTTGCCCATAGACCATCGGCATCGCGGAAGGTCGACAGGCCGCTGTCGGCACTCACACCGGCACCCGTAAAAACTACAATCTTTTTCATACGTTAATATACCATTTTTCTTCTGCGACGGGCTCTTAATTCGCGTTGCAGAAGAATATCCTTACACATCAAAATCTGCCTACGCCAGCGCCACAGAGCGAAAAATCCGTAGCCATACGACAACAGCATCATAATGCCCAGAATCCACGCATCAGCCTCCATTGGCATCTGTTTTACAGCAAATCGCCATACCCCAAAAGCCGTAAAGGTTACGCCCATTAGCAACAGTAAAACGGCGAGTGCACCCCAACGTCGGCGGGGCAACCGCCTGTCGATTAGCCCGACACAGCACGTTATCAACATCGAAACGACAACCGCAAGCCAATCGGGAACTTCGTGGCCGAAGCACTTTACGATGACAATTACGGCAAGCAATGCCATTATGCATACAATGACCGACGAGCCGCTCATCGAACGCCTACGAGATCGTCGCATCGTCCCTGCGACATTGACACGATTGCCAATTCTGATAAGTCGAAATCCCATAGCACTACTTTTTACGCTTGTCCTGCAATTCGCTCTTTCGACCGAGACTCTCACGACGCCAGCGCACGATACATATCGCACCCAGCAGAATCATCACCGAGCCAATTGCCAAAAGCGGTAGAACCCACTGCGGATATGAGTTTGTACTATCTATCATACGGGCGCAGAAAATAGCAATAGCACCTGCGCCAGGCATAATGAACGACAGGATGCGCCACTTCTTGCGCGGCTCCATATTAAAGACCTTGTGCATAACGGCCGCAATAAGCAGAACAACGCACAACCCATTAAAAATAAGCATCCCCACCGAGTCATACCACTCGAACACTGCCGCAACGGCATTGCCCACACCAAGCAGCAACAGAATCACATTGACGACTACATTTTTTATCCTAACGTCTGCCATAAGCTTTATATTTCCCTAAAGTTACGAATAATTTACAAAAAAACCGCCCTGCGAACAAAAATTTATTCTGCAAGGCGGCTTATAATCTACTCATCTCCGCGCCAAGACCTAAACTTGTATCGCGCCAAGAACCATATAAGACCCGCTGCTGAAAAGGCTCCCAGGAGGAGAGTCCGGTCTCCTTCTTCGATTGTAGCCTTCTCGCCCTTGGCTAAATGCACCAGCACAACCAGCAGTGCCGCAGCCGCCGCGCCGAATGCCAAGGATGCTCCCCATCGTCGCCACTTTCGCCAAAATAATCGCTCGCTCTGTCGCCAATAGCCAATGCACATCCACACGAACATCACAACGCTCAGAGGTAACATCACCCACATCAATACGCGATCCAGAATCTGCACAACCTCACTATGTGCCCACAGCGCATCGGACATTCGCTGGATATAGGTTATCGAAATCGATAAGATCAAGAGGCAAGCCCAAACTATCTGAAACCATTTTTTATTCAGCTCTTCCATAATGCCTACATTATCAAAAGTTTACGAAACCACATTGCCATCGTCGCAGCGACAACAACAAACACACTCACTATCATACGCTCTCTCCCTTTTCGTTGTTTGATTCGACCGATTTCTTGCTCTTTTTCAGCCTCCCGCTACGGCGCAGGGCGTCGGCAATGATCCATTGCAACTGGCCGTTAATACTGCGGAATTCATCCTCGGCCCACTGCTCCAGAGCATCCATCGTCGCGGCATCGACGCGCAACACAAAACTTTTATTATCCGCCTTCTTTGCCATCGCGCGATATTAATGGTGCATAGTTCCTGCATTCACAACGGGCTGAGCCGACTCATCGGCACACAGCACCACGAGCAGATTGGTTACCATAGCCGCCTTGCGCTCCTCGTCGAGTTCCACGATCTCGTCGTCGCCCAGGCGATCGATAGCCATCTTAACCATCGACACGGCACCCTCTACGATCTTCTCACGAGCCGAGATAATTGCATCGGCCTGCTGACGGCGCAACATTACGGCTGCAATCTCAGGAGCATAGGCGAGGTAGTTGATGCGTGCCTCCACAACCTCGATACCCGCAATAGCAAGACGCTCGGCCAGACGCTTCTCCAGCACCTCGTTGATCTCGTCGCTACTGCTTCGCAACGTCACCTCGTCACCCGCTGCGGTGTTGTCGTCATAGGCGTAAAGACCTGCCACCTGACGCAACGCAGCGTCGCTCTGTACCGATACGAAGTTCTCCAGCATACGCATACGGCTGCTCTGCGTAACGATACCCGAGCTGTCGGCCGTAGCATCAATATCGAATACCGAGCGATAGATCTCATCGCGCTTCAGACGCCACACCAGTACCAGACCAATCATAATCGGGTTACCCGACTTGTCGTTCACCTTGATAGGCTCAGCATTGAGGTTGCGGGCACGAAGCGAAATATTCTTCGATGACATCAGGAAATTAACCCAATAAAAACCAGTGTTGTAGAACGATCCGCGATACTTACCAAAGAAGGTGAGAATACGCGCCTCATTGGGCTCCAGCAACATAAATCCCTTGCACGAAATAATCGCAAGCAGCAGAATCAAGATGCCACCCACAACCAGAATCGGGCCGGCAGGGGCAGGCAGCTCGGCACCCTTGACGATAAGCAACACTCCACCTACGATTGCCGCCAAAATAGCTAACAACGCAACGAAACCGTTGATCTTCCAACCTGTGTACTCAAAATTCTTGTTCTCCATAATTATCCTTAATTTATTATATTACAATTTTAATTACCTGCGTTCTATTTGCCGATTTTAATATCGGCCTTGCGATTTGGAGTGCGCCTTGCCCACGCCTCGGCCTTCCACGGCCAGACTCTCAATTTACCTACCGACCATCCACCGAACAGATAGTTCCAAAACGTTTTGTTTTTCATAAGATAATTGTTTTTAGTTAATAGTTGATGTTGTATTTAGTTAATAGTTGAGAATTTGAATTGATATTATTTTGATATCACAAAGATATATCACAACTCGCCACATTTCCAAATATTTTTACAACTTTTTTTCACAATTTTTCTTCATCATTAGGTTTTATCACCATTATTCGGTACTTTTACGAAAAATATTTCAATATGAAGAAGACTCTCTCCATCGTAATCTCTGCTCTTTTGTTGGCTTTCGTCTCTTGTACCAAAGGCCCCATCAAGGCTAACTTGATGTGTTACAACGTCCACAACTGCGTGGGCCTGGACGACTCGCTCTCGTGCGAGCGCATCGCGCGCATCATAAATAACGCCGACGTGGAGGCCGTTGCCATACAGGAGCTTGACAGTATGACCACTCGCTATCCAGGTCACGATATGCTCTCGGAGCTTGCCTCCCTGACCAATATGTACGCTACCTACGCCCCCACCATCGATTATCGCGGTGGTAAGTACGGTATCGGTATGCTCACACGCAAGAAACCGCTCTCTCACCGTCAGGTACCTCTGCCCTGCCGCTCGGAGCCCCGCGCGCTATTGATTGTTGAGTTGGAGGATTATTACTACTGCTGCACCCACCTCTCGCTGCACGAGGAGGATCGTGTAAAGTCAATTTCGATTATCGTAAACGAGCTTTCGCAGCTCGACAAGCCCGCCATCATCGCTGGCGACTTCAACGCCCTGCCCAACAGTATGCCTATGCAGTTCCTTGTGCGTCAGTTCCAGGTATTTCCCAAAAGTGGCGTGCCCTTCACCTTCCCCGCCAACAATCCCACGCGCGAGATCGACTACATAGCACTCTACACGGGTGGTGGCGCAACGGCTAATGTACTCTACCACGAGGTGCTCTCGGCACCCGTTGAGTCGGACCACGCCCCGATCGTTGCGCGAGTGGAGATTACCAAGTAACCGAATCACGGCAAAAGCACTCACTCGAAAAAAGTAACAAAAAACTTTGCTCGGAAGAAAAAAGAGTGTATCTTTGCCCCACGAATCGCAAAACGGTTCTATGCCACCACTATGGCACACTCGGGATGTAGCGCAGTCCGGTTAGCGCACCTGCTTTGGGAGCAGGGGGTCACAGGTTCGAATCCTGTTATCCCGACCATCACATATTATCATCGGGATGTAGCGCAGTCCGGTTAGCGCACCAGCTTCGGGAGTTGGGGGTCGCAGGTTCGAATCCTGTTATCCCGACAGATGAAAAAAGACTATTAGTCAGTTGCTTAAAGTGTCCAAATAGGGCACTTTAAGTTGTTTCTAGGAGAGTTCGATAAGTGACGTTTGCGCCTATTTAAGCCGATTAGCGCATATAATCATTGCAAAAACATTGCAAAAAACATTGCAAATATCAAGCTAACGTTTTACTATGGCTAAAATTTCACTATATCTCGACACAAGGCATAAGCCAATCGGAGGGAAGCTCCCTCTGAAACTATCGGTTGCGCATAGAAGCACAAGTTTGTTTTACAACACTGACATCTCTCTTTTACCTAAGACATTATGGCGAGGTCAAGCTATGGGATATGGGTAAGTACGGAATTGCGACGACAATTAATACACGAATATCGCTATTTACCCTCGCTATAGCCATATCTAAAGGTACTTACCTACTCTTCTTCTGTTAACTTTTTCCACCTCTAATATGAATTGTACAAATGCTTATATATAAACATATTACTATCGATTTTTATACTATTTTAACAAATATGCCAAATCTATTTTAACTTAAAAAGAGTGATTATGGAAGGAAAAATATTAAAAGAAAAATTACGATCTTGGAATGTTAATTTTTCAAAGTTGTCTTTTGATTTAGGTTACAACAATGATCAATATCTTCATCAAAGATTAAGAGCAAAAAATGTTAGTTCTACCCTTATTGAAAACATAGCCAAGG
>JAFOEH010000253.1 GCA_017380275.1 Alistipes sp. | reverse complement strand
GATATTGGGATAGGTACGGTTGATACCTGTAGGTTTGTAGGTTCCGTGGAAGTCGACCATCATCTTATGGCGAGCTGCCGCCTCCGCTACTTGGTAGTGGAAATCGACCATCGCCTGGTCATCACGATCCATAAAGTCGATCTTGAAGCCCTTCACGCCCATCTCCGAGTAGTGCTTCATCACGCGCTCCATATCGCGATCCAGCGCCCAGTAACCTGCCCACAGCACGATACCTACGCCGCGCTCCTTGCCATAGTCGCACAGGTGCTTAACGTCGATCTCGGGAACGACCTGCATCAAATCGGCCTTCAGATTCACCGACCAACCCTCGTCGAGGATGACATACTCGATGCCGTTGCGAGCGGCGAAGTCGATGTAGTACTCGTAGGTGCGGTTGTTGATGCCTGGCTGGAAATCCACGCCGTACAATCCCCAGTTGTTCCACCACTCCCAAGCAACCTTGCCGGCCTTGATCCACGACGTGTCGCCGATGGCGTTGGGCTGGCTCAGGCGGAATACCATATCGTCGTCGAGCAGCTCGGCGTCGTTATCCGCCACGATGCAGATACGCCACGGGAACGAGCGTGCGCCAGCGACCTCGGCGATGTAGGGCTTTGCGGTCTGCACCTCGCCCTGCAACATATTGTGGCCGCCCTGTGTGATCTTGTCGGGTACGGGGGCGAAGTTGCTCTCGAGGCCCGTGTCGTTGTTGCTGTTGTAGAGGTACAAACCCGGGTATGAGCGCAGGTCGCTCTCGGTGATGCAGACTTTCTTGTTGCCCATATCAACCAGTACGGGCAGATACATCAGACGGTTGTTGCCCATCTTCGACATCGGCTCCAGCACATAGGGCCCCTCGAAAGAGTTGTAGTACTGCTCGGCGAAACTCTTCTTCTCGTTTGAGCGAACGTACGAGCAATAGACCATATTATCATCCTCGAAGTTGAACTCCGCAACCTCGTGCTTTACCGTGTAGGGGGCTTTGCGTGTCGATACGAAGCGGTAGGCCGCCGCATTGTCGTAGGCGCGCAGCTCGATGGCGTAGTCGCCCTTGAACGAGAGCGTCAGCGTTGTGCAGCGATCCTCGACTTCGGCCTTCTTATATAAAGGTGAGGGGATGCGCTCGTCGATCGAGCCCGTTGTGGCCTTGCGCAGGATGGGATTTACGCCCCACACTTCTTCCGGGCCAACCTGCATAGCAATCTGCGAGGGGGCGATCACCGTTGTCGAGCCGTCCGTAACGCTCCAGCGAATATCCTTATCGATGGTAACCGTTAGTTTGAGTGAACCATCGGGCGAGGTGATGCTTCGCTCGGTGGGACGAGCCTGTGCCACAGCGATAGCGCAGAGCGCAAGCATTGAGATTAGGAGTCTTTTCATAGTGGTAAAATTTGTGAAAATAATAAGACAAAGGTACGAAATTTTCCTCTGCTGTGATAAATTTTTGTATATTTGTTTGTCGCCACACCCCAATTTGCTATGACCAATAAGGAGATTATAGAGCGTTACATCAACTACATCAGCGTCCAGCGCCGCTACTCACCCCTCACGGTGCGTAACTATCGCCACGACGTTGAGGAGTTTGTGCGCTGGGGCGAGCAGCAGAGTGGCGAGTTCTCGCTCCTGAGCGTCGATAAGAGCGATCTTAGGGAGTGGATTATGGCGCTCTCGGACGAGCGGCTCGCCGATCACGGCGCAAAGGGACGCCAGCGTCGCTCGGCCGCATCGGTCAATCGGATGGTGGCATCCGTAAGGTCGATGTATAAGTTCCTGCGCCGCGAGGGTATCATCGAGCGCGACCTGTTTGTCTCTATCACCGCCCTGCGTACGTCGCAGCGACTGCCCAAGTTTGTTCCCGAGGGCGATATGCTAAGGGTGGTGGAGCGTCTGGAGAGCGACCTGCGATCGGGAGAGTGGCTTGCAAGGCGTAATGCGTTGATGGTTATGATGTTGTATGGCTGTGGTCTGCGCCTGGCCGAGCTTACGGCCATCGCTCCGACTCACTTCGAGGATGACTACCGCACGCTGCGCGTTATGGGTAAGGGTTCCAAGGAGCGCGTGCTGCCCATCGTCGAGCGTCTGCGATGCGAGATAAAACGTTTTGTGGAGGAATTTTCGGAGCAAAAAATTTGCATATTCGATCAAAATAGACTATTTTTATCAAAGCGTGGAGAACCTATCTCGCGCAGCGATGTGCAGCGCAGTGTGGCACGTCTTCTGCGGGAGTGTGGAGTCGAGGGCAAGGCCTCGCCGCACGTTTTGCGCCATACCTTCGCAACGCACCTTCTGAACGACGGGGCCGATATGCGAGAGATACAGGAACTCCTGGGCCATAGTTCGTTGCGTGCGACGCAGGTCTATACGCACAACAACATCGCCCAGCTCCAGCGGGCCTACATCGATGCCCACCCGAGGGAGGTGGAGAGGTAGTGCGGCGTAGAGGAACAAGGTTTTCGTAAGGGAATCGTAGGCGACCGTGGTCGCTGTATATATATTGTTTAACTAAAATTTTCAGGCTATGAACGTACAGATCCAGTCAGTGAAATTCGATGCCAGCTCG
>JAFOEH010000252.1 GCA_017380275.1 Alistipes sp. | reverse complement strand
CGACTTCTCAAAGCGTCCTTTCAAGGCCATTGTGGACCACGAGCACGAGATTGAGGCTGACGCAGTTATCGTATCTACAGGTGCTTCAGCAAAGTACCTCGGCTTGGAGTCGGAGGCAAAGTATCGCGGTATGGGCGTTAGCGCCTGCGCTACTTGCGACGGCTTCTTCTACCGCAAGAAGGATGTTGCCGTAGTAGGTGGTGGCGACACCGCTTGCGAGGAGGCTACATACCTTGCATCGCTCTGCCGTCAGGTCTACCTCATCGTGCGTAAGCCATTCCTTCGTGCTTCGAAGGCTATGCAGGAGCGTGTATTCAATACGCCGAATATCAAGGTGATGTTCGAGTATAACACCGTCGAGGTGCTGGGCGACGAGGAGGGCGTTACGGGCGCTCGTCTGCGCCACTCGTCGGGTGAGGAGCTCACCATCGATATTATGGGCTTCTTCCTTGCCATCGGCCATCACCCCAATACCGAACTCTTTAAGGGTAAGCTGGAGCTCGACGAGGAGGGCTACATCAAGACCATCCCCGGCACCTCGAAGACCAACATCGAGGGTGTGTTCGCTGCGGGCGATGTGAAGGATCCCCATTATCGTCAGGCTATTACGGCCGCAGGCTCGGGCTGTATTGCGGCGCTGGATTGTGAGCGTTATCTGTTAAATCGCTAATGTCGATAGCAGTTACCATACTCGGCTCCTCGTCGGCCAAGCCGACCTCTACGGGACACCCCTCGGCGCAGGTGGTGAACATCAACGAGCAGTATTTCCTCGTTGATGCGGGGGAGGGCGTGCAGCGCCAGATGGCACGATGTGGCATCTCGGCGCTGAAGTTGCGCGCGGTATTTATCTCGCATCTGCACGGAGACCACCTCTATGGTCTTTTCCCGCTGCTTTCGACGCTTGGTCTGTATGGCCGTCGAACGCCCCTTAGGATCTATGCTCCGCGCCCCTTTGGTGAGATGCTAGAGTGCTTTTTACGCCTGAGTGAGAGTAACTTGCCCTATACGCCCGAGTGGGTGGAGGTCGATACTACCAAGCATCAGATAATCTTTGAGAACGACACCACCGAGGTGTGGTCGCTGCCACTTCGTCACCGTGTGCCGACGGCAGGGTATCTGTTTCGTCAGAAGGAGCCGGCGCTCAACGTGAAGAAATTCGCCATCGAGCGTTATGGCCTGAGCGTGCAGCAGATTGTGCAGGCCAAGCGGGGCGAAGATGTCGAGTTGGAGACTGGTGAGGTGCTTGCGAATGAGTTGATTACCTATCGCCCCTACGGCACGCTGTCGTATGCCTACTGCTCCGATACCAACTACTCGGCACGACTTGCCAAGATGGTCGAGGGAGTCGATATGCTCTACCACGAGGCGACCTACGCTGCCGAGCTCCGCAAATTGGCCAAGGAGCGTGGCCACTCCACCACGGCCGATGCCGCCAAGGTTGCCCAGATGGCTGGCGCTGGCCGACTGATTATTGGCCACTTCTCGGCTCGATATAAGGAGCTTACACCACTTCTGGATGAGGCACGGGAGCTCTTCCCATCGACCGACCTTGCTCGCGAGGGCGAGACCTTTATGATTGAACCCAAACCGCAGAAACAATGACAAAAGCCGAAATACAATTTGTTCGTTCGCTCGCCGATAAGCGCGTGCGCGACGAGGAGCATCTGTTCATCGCCGAGGGCGATAAGCTCATCGACGAAATACTCCACTCCTCGCTTCGGGTGCGTAGCCTCTATGCTCTTGAGGGCCATTTTGTTGGCCGTGCCGAGACTGTGACGGCGAAGGAGATGGAGCGCATCTCGCAACTCAAGACGGCATCGACATCGTTGGCCGTTGTGGAGCAACCGCGCCACAAATCATCTGCGTCGGCATCGCCCGAGGCTCTCTCGCTGGCACTCGACGGTGTGCAGAACCCCGGTAATCTGGGAACAATCATCCGCCTTGCCGATTGGTTTGGCGTGGAGGATATCTACTGCTCGATGGATACTGCCGACTGCTTCAACCCCAAGGTTGTGCAGGCTACGATGGGCGCTATCCTGCGCGTGAGAGTGCATTACCTGCCGCTCGCGGAGTTTCTGCGTCGCTCGGCCGAGAGCGGGGTGGCGGTGTATGGCACGATGCTCGACGGCGAGGATATTTATGATGCAGAGCTGCAGCCAAAGGGACTCATTGTGATGGGTAACGAGGGCAGGGGCGTAAGTGCGGAGTGTGCCGCCAGCTTCACACATCGTCTGCTTATTCCCGCTTTTCCGCCCGAAAGACAAGGCTCTGAATCGCTCAATGTGGCGATGGCGACGGGTATTGTCTGCGCCGAATTTAGACGACGTGCAAGAGGTGTAATAGCCTCAAAATAGCACTTGTTATCCAATTTTTTAGAAAGAGAGAGGGTGCCCAAAATCATTTTGGGCACTTTTTTTTGTGTTGGTGGCATCAAAATCGTCATAATCAGCTAATAATTGGAAATTATTAGTATATTTGCTGTTTGAAATAGTATGAAATTATTATGTCGGATTCAAGACTCAAGATAGGAATTACGCAAGGCGACACCAACGGAGTGGGTTGGGAGGTGATTCTCCGCACCTTCGCCGATCAGCGTATGACGGAGCTTTTTACCCCCGTGATCTACGGATCGCACAAGGCAGCAAAGGCCTATATGGCACTGCTCGGCGATGAGGATTATGCGGTACAGTTTAATCTCATCTCGTCGGCGGCAGAGGCTCGCGCGGCCAAAGTAAACCTCATTGACACGGGCGACGTAGATCCCACGCCCGGAGTAGCTTCGGCTGAGGGTGGCCGTGCTGCTGTTCAGGCGCTGGAGCGTGCGGTGGCTGATTTGAAGGATGGAGCTATTGACGCTATGGTGACGGCTCCGATCGACAAGGAGTCGGCGCAGAGCGACGAGTTCCGCTTCACGGGCCACACCGAGTTTATGGCCGCACACCTGGAGGGTGAGCCGATGATGATTATGTGCAGCGAGCGTCTGCGTGTGGGTTTGGTTACGATCCATATCCCCGTAGCGGAGGTGAGCCAAAGCATTTCAAAGGAGAAGATCGTAGTAGCACTTGCGACGCTCAGACAGACGCTGAAGGAGGACTTCGGTATCGTAGAGCCCCGCATAGCTGTTCTCTCGCTCAACCCCCACGCGGGTGAGGGCGGTCTGCTCGGCGAAGAGGAGCAGACGATCATCAAGCCCGCCATCGAGGAGGCTTTTACCGAAGGAGTGCTGGCGTTTGGCCCCTTCCCCTCGGATGGATTGTTCGGCGGTGGCGGATATGCCAAGTACGATGCGGTGCTGGCTATGTACCACGATCAGGGACTCATCCCCTTCAAAACCCTCTCGCCCGATGGCGTGAACTTCACGGCAGGCCTGTCGGCCGTACGCACTTCGCCCGACCACGGCACGGCGTACGACATCGCAGGCAAGGGAGTGGCCGATGCGCAGTCGATGCGCAATGCGATTTATGCGGCTATGGATATCGTTCGCAACCGCGAGCAGTGGGCCGCGTGGACGGCCAATCCGTTGCAGCACTTCGAGCGCGACAAGGGCCGCGATGTGTCGGTGAAGGATCTGAAGTTGCCCGAAACAGAGGAGTAACCCATTGAGAAAAAGATAGAGAATTATGTTGAATCAGGGCCGACGCGACACACGATCAAATATGGTGCTTTGGGTATCCGTAGCACTGTTGTCAATCGTAGGTTTGGGCGCAAATGTTTACAAGGCAAACACGGGTTCACCGATAGAGTGGCCCTCGACCATAGCGGAGATTACGTGCCTCTTGGCGGCAGGACTCTTTATCTTTGAAAATATCCGCAAAAAGCGCAAGGCGCGAGAAGAAAAAGAGGAGTAACGCATAAAACGGGAGTGTTATGGAGAAGAAAAAAGTGTGGAAACTCAACATCGCGTTGAATTATCTTGTGCTGATATTGGCCATTATTATTGTAGGTTTTAACCTGTACGATTATATCAACTATCGAGAGATTGACTGGTTTTATGCTTGTCTGGGTGT
>JAFOEH010000251.1 GCA_017380275.1 Alistipes sp. | reverse complement strand
GGTGCTGATAGTGACTATATTGTTGGTGATCCACGAGTATCGACGATAAATAATTTAAATTATAATAATTGGGCAAATGTGAAAGATATCAATGGAACAACACGCCAATTATTATATTATTACCCGACAGATACATCAACTGCTGCAAGTAATATGATTTCACCTCAATTTAGAATTGCTTCATCTTATGGTGTAACAAATGGTATATCGTTTGACAACGCACAAAGGCGTTGTGCATCATACCAAGAAGATGGCTATCCCGCAGGGCGTTGGCGCGTACCCACTACTGCAGAGCTAAAATATATAGTACAATTATCAGCAAAGGGTTATATCACTATTTTATTTAATGACGGCGGTAATTACTGGGCTGCGGACGGAAACATTTGGGTACCCGATAGTGATAGCGGAACTGTTGATAAAGGATCAGGTAGTAGTGCCTATGTCCGCTGTGTATATGACGACTGGTATTGGGGTTCAGAGCGACTGACAACATCAGGACAGACAACTTTGACCTCATTCACTTGGGGTGACCAAGAGAGATAAATAAAACCTTGTAACAACTTTTCGATTATGAAAAAGATATTATTTGCCTTTTCGATGATCTTTGCGCTGGTCTCTTGCGTGAGCGAGGACCTGCCGCTGACCAACATACCGCACGAGGGTGACAAGGTGACACTCGACTTCAGTGTGGTGATTCCCGAGGCGGGTAGCACCACGCGTGGAACAATGGCCTCGCCGTCAATTGAATCGCTTGTTGTTGTGGTATTTGACGAGAATGGTCGCTATGTCGAGGCCGTGAATGCTGCGCCCGTGAATGGTTGGGATATCTCTAAGGATCCTGTTGAATTCACGGTTACGCTTTCGCAGTCGGGAACACCTCGTGCCTTGCACTTTGTGGCAAACAAGCAGGCTTCGGACTTTAGCTATGGTACTGAGACGTCGATTATGTCATCGCTCACTACAACCAACAGCCAGGATGCATATTGGCAGCGTGTGAAGGTGAACAGTATGATGCAAGGAGAAGAGGATACTCTGAATGATCAGCTTACCGCAGTTCCCCTGGTTCGCAACTTTGCAAAGATTGTTGTGGCGGTGAATGAAAATGTGCAGAACTTCGAGATGACGGGTTATGCTGTGGTTTATGCCCCCATATCAGGCACTGTGGCGCCCTACAACAGCGCAACTACCCAGTTCCAGAACTTTGTGAATTCTGGCACTACGGGTTTGAATTATGGTGAGGGTGATCTGGCCGACTACAAAGGCTTTATGCCCGCAGGCGTTCAGATCGACAATACTGTGCCGACTGCTTGGAGTACGAATGGCGTATATACCTACGAGAGCACCTATGGTAACGGTACTGCGGTGGTGATAAAAGGTACTTACACAAGTGGTAACACAGCAACAGAGTGTTATTACAAGGTGGATTTGGCCAAGCGTAATGCCGATGGCACAATCGAGAACTACAACATCTTGCGTAACATCTGCTACACCATTACTATTAATGAGGTACTGGGAGCAGGTTATACATCAGCAAAGGTTGCTATGGAGAATACCGCAGGTAACAACCTCAGCGGTTCAGTCGATACTAAGAACCTGTTGAATATCTCCGACGGTACAAGCCGCTTGTTTGTGGAGTATGTCGATAAGCGTATTATGAACACCAACTCATTCACGCTTAAGTACAAATATGAGCCTACGCTCAATGGTGCTTCTGCAAATGCATTCAAGACGGAGTCTAATACAACTGCCTATCTGACAGGTGTGCTTAATGCCAAGGTTGGCGACACCGATGCCAACTTTATTACCGGTTGGTCGGTAACCAAGACCGATGCCGGCGAAGGTTGGTCGGAGATTACATTTACCGTTAATAAAGATGCGTTTAATAACCTCGGTGCTAACGATGTGCTTCAGGGTACGTTTACCATTTCATCGAATGCGCTCAGCCGTACGGTGCGATTGTATATGTTGAAGCCCTATACGATGACTGTGTCGTGCAATCCTACGGAGGTTGCTCGCTCGGTGGGAGCATCGGTAACGATTAATACTCATATTCCCAGTAGTTTGCCGTCGGATATCTTCCCGTTGGTATTCGATATCGAGGCTGCGGAGCTGAGTATCTATCCCGATCCGAATTTTAAAAACGCTCTTGATCAGGCTGTGACAATGCCCGTAAAGACTGGTAATACGATTATTCCGGGTACTCCAAAGAATTCGTTCTATTTCCAGCGCACACTTACAGAGGCGGAGTATAAAGAATTGGACACGGATGTCAATGGCTATAAGATAATGCCAAGCGGATTCCTCACCAATAAGGCTGCCAGCGCATCGGATGTGTGGGTATATAATGAGTTCTTTGGAGAGGCAAAGAAGACGCGTTTTGAGAATCCGAAGGTAACATGGGTTACGGAATTGAAGCTTGGTAATATTAATGCAGCTCACGCATATTCAAATCCTCAAAATCCAGAATATGGTTGGGATTATTTGGAGACTGACAATCGTGATGTTACTATATATACCAAGGACGGCACAAATGTATCAGGAACTACGACTTATAGTTTTGATGAGAACGGACCAAGAAATAATGTGACAACAATTACTATAAATGGAGAGCACCTTAATTTAACAAAGGAGGATTACGTATATTTCAAGTTCACACGCACAGGCATGGGTGGTGGTACTACAACATATTATGCCTATGTGAAGGTTAGTGACCTTAATGCAGATGGAGCAAATATAACATTGAACTTCACTACAACAAATCCTTTGTAGAACTAACCAATCAGCAATCAAATATTGATCCAAGGGCGTCCAGCGCGGACGCCCTTGTTCGTTGTCTGAGTCATGGGTGCGCGATAGTTTATATATATGTCATCACGTGCGAGTGCTGATTGAGTGTGGAGATTCCCATCGTCACGCTATGCGTGTCGGGGAATGACGTGATACGAGGTTGAATATAGAGATTCCCATCGTCGGGCTGTGCCCTCCGGGGAATGACGTGTGGGGTTTGGCTGTGCCCTCCGGGGAATGACGCCAGTTGTTCGAAATGTACAAATGTGTGATGAGGCATTGGTATTTATCGTGCCGTAGGAGCTTTGTGGCAGGTAAAAATTCCCTATATATAATATAGGTAGTGCCGAAAACGATATTTTTTTAACTTTTTCGCAAAAAAAACTTTCATTTGCTTTTTAATTAGGGAAAGAGTAGTTATATTTGCACTCGATTTTCCGACTTTGGTTTTGCAAAGCGGTAATCACTGTTCTTTGAACGAGCGAAGTAGGGCGGTATTTGCAGAAAAATGCACGGCAGATGTAAAAAATCTTCCGAAAAATTTGCAAATATAAAAAATATCCCTACCTTTGCATCCCGTAACGGTTGAAATGCCGATGTAGCTCAGTTGGCCAGAGCACGTGATTTGTAATCTCGGGGTCGTGGGTTCGAATCCCTCCATCGGCTCCTTGAATGTCAAGGAGAAAGACCAACTGCAAAATATTGGGAAGATACCAGAGTGGCCAAATGGGGCAGACTGTAAATCTGCTGGCGTACGCCTTCGGTGGTTCGAATCCATCTCTTCCCACTTCGCCGAACCGGTCGGGGTTGCAAACGTCTGATGAGGACAACAATAAGCTGCCTTGATGCGGTTTGTTTTTGCGGAAGTAGCTCAG
>JAFOEH010000250.1 GCA_017380275.1 Alistipes sp. | reverse complement strand
TTGTATATCCTACACAGGGTGTCTGCTCGCAGGCCATCGCCATCGAGTTGGAGGATGATGTGGTTAAGAGCGTTCAGTTTATGGGTGGCTGTCAGGGCAACACGCAGGGCATTTCGATGCTCGTTCGCGGGATGAAGGCCAGCGAGGTTATTGCTCGTCTGGATGGTATTAATTGCGGCGGCAAAGGCACCTCGTGTCCCGATCAGTTAGCACGCGCACTTCGACTGATGACTAAATAGCGGGATATGAAGAAGATCATCAATCCGTGGGTGGGGGAGCCTACCTACCACTGTTACGGCTGCGACCCAAACAATGCAACGGGCCTGAAGATGGAGTTCTACGAGGATGGCGACGATATTGTTTGCCACTGGCATCCTCGCACCGAGTTCGAGAGTTGGCGCAATACGCTGCACGGCGGTGTGCAGGCCGTGCTGGTGGATGAGATCGCAAGTTGGGTTATCTTTCGCAAGTTCCAGACCAGCGGCGTAACCTCGCACTTGGATATGCGCTACAAGAAGCAGGTGGTAATCAGCCAGGAGCATATCACGCTGCGTGCCCGCGTGGTGCGTCAGCGCCGTCAGGTAATTGACATTAACGTCGAATTGTTCAATGCCGAGGGAGAACTATGCACCGAAGGCCATTGCATCTACTTCCTCACGCCCAAACAACGCGCCTGCGAGGAGCACGGTTTTCAGGATTTTCTGACCGAGGACGAGATATAGTATATTGTTAGTATATGGTGGGGGAGAGTATAAAGAATGTGGAGTTTAGCCCTGAGGTGGCATTAGGCTTTGAGATTAAGAGCCTCGACTATGTGTATGCTCACCCATCCTATTTCCGTGGTGTCCGTATGGCCCGCTTCTATCAGGTTATCTGGATCGAGCAGGGCGAGGCCACCTTTATGGTCGATTTTGAGCAGGTGCGACTGCGTAGCGGCGAGATGCTGATCATCGTTCCTGATCGCTCATATACATTTGATACAGAGTCGCAATATACGGGCAAGCTGATGATCTTCACTCGGTTATTCCTTAATCAGACCCCCTCTATCGAGCAACTTGTCAATTCTTCTATTTTGCTTAATCCTCTGCTGCCGCACCCCGTTGTAGCGGTTGAGAGGGATATCTTCGCTCACTACCTTGCGGTACTGGATTCTGAACTTAAACGTGAGGATAGCGTGACGCACCAACGCATCGTTCATCGTATGTTGGAGATTATCCTGCTTGCGGCCGAGCGCTCAATGCGCGAGACATCGAACGACGTGTTGAACCAAACAGATCTTCCCCTGCGCTATCGTTTCTGCAATGAGGTGGAGAAGCACTTCCGCCAACACCGTTCGGTTGAGTTCTATTGCCAACAACTCGGAATGAACGACAAAGCTCTGAATCGTGCCGTAAAACAGTCGGTGGGCAAGAGTGCCAAGGTATATATTGACGATCGTGTGATATTGGAGGCCAAGCGTCTGCTGTCGTATGGAGACTCATCGGTTAAGGAGATTGCATATACACTCGGTTTTAGCGACGATAGTAATTTCTATAAATTCTT
>JAFOEH010000004.1 GCA_017380275.1 Alistipes sp. | reverse complement strand
GTGGTAAAATAGAAAAACCCTCGTAGAAGTTGTTCTACAAGGGTTTTCGTGTACCCAGAGCCGGGGTCGAACCGGCACAGGGGTGAACCTACTGGTGTTTGAGACCAGCGCGTCTACCGATTCCGCCATCTGGGCTCCAATCTTGAATTGGGTGTGCAAATGTAGGTATTTTTTTCTTATTCGCAAAAAAATCTGCAGAAAAATTCATTTCAAAGCACAAATTTGCGGTTATATAAATAAAATTCTTTACTTTCGCCTTCGGAAAAATAATTACAAACCCGATAACAATGAAGCGAATACTTACCACTTTAGTTACATTGGTACTTATGACTACCCTCTCTGTAACGGCACAAACCGAGCGACGACTCCTCTCGATCGAGGATGTTGTGCTCAACCGCGACCTCACGCCCAAGTCGTACCCCGTACGTTGGGTAGGCGCGAGTGACTCATACGCCACCGTAGAGCAGAACGCTCTGGTGGCATACGACGCACGCACGGCAAAGAAGCGCACGCTCATCACCATCGAGGAGCTGAATACGCTACTCACAACCAACTTCAAGACAATGCCCGCCTACGCCTTCGAGGAGGATGGCTCGCTGGTGGTGACGGCGCACAACCAGCGCACCGTAATTGATCTGAAGACAAAGCAGATCACCTCGCGCTCGCAGATCCCCACGGGCGGCGAGAACCTCACGCGCCAGAGCGGCAAGGGCGGTCTGTATGCCTACACGAAGAAGAACAACCTCTACCTGTTCGACGGGCAGAAGGAGATTGCTGTAACATCATACGATGATCCCAACATCGTCTGCGGACAGACAGTAAGCCGCAACGAATTCGGCATCTCGGGCGGAATATTCTTCTCGCCCGACGCTACGAAACTCGCCTTCTATCGCAAGGATGAGTCGCGCGTGACGGACTTCCCCCTGCTCGACATTCAGACTCGCACGGGCGAGCTGAAGAGCATCAAGTACCCGATGAACGGAATGGCCTCGGAGCACATCTCGCTGGGCGTATATGACATCGCTACGGGCAAGACTATCTACCTGAACGTTACCGACTTCGACGAGGAGCGCTACCTGACGAACATCACCTGGTCGCCCGACTCGCAGCGCATCTACATTCAGGCGCTGGATCGTGCGCAGCACAACGTGCACCTTAATTCATACAGCGCCTCAACGGGTCAGATGCTCAAGCAGATTCTCACCGAGCACAACGACCGCTGGGTGGAGCCTCAGCACCCGCTGGTGTTCCTCGAGAGCGACCCCACACGTTTCATCTACGCCACGGACAACCGCGACGGCTACTGGAATCTCTACCTCTGCAACGACGAGGGCGAGGTGAAGCGTCTGACAAAGACCGACGCAAGCGTGGCGTATGTTGCGCAGGATGCAAAGCACGTCTATTACACCTCTGCCGAGGTGTCGCCCATCGACAACCACCTCTTCCGAGTGGAGATTGCAACGGGCAAGCAGACACGACTGACCAAAGCCGAGGGTTGGCACACCGTATCGGTTAGCAAGAGCGGCCGCTACTTCCTCGATACATACTCTTCGCTCCACGTTCCCCGCGTAGTAGAGCTTGGTCGCACCGACCTCAAGCCCGCACGCGAGCTCTTCCGCGCCGAGGATCCCACCGTGGGCTACAACTACGCGCCCATCACCATCGGTACGGTGAAGAGTGCCGACGGCAAGTACGACAACTACTACCGTCTGATCAAGCCTCTGGATTTCGACCCCACGAAGAAGTATCCCGTAATACTCTACGTCTATGGCGGCCCCCACTCGCAGATGGTACAGAACACCTACCTCGCGCAGTTGCGTCGCTGGGAGATGTAT
>JAFOEH010000249.1 GCA_017380275.1 Alistipes sp. | reverse complement strand
ATCTCCACCTTGTCGGCCGTCAGGTCATCCACCTTCTTGATCTTGATCTTACCCTTCTCGTTGGCCTCGATGATCGACTTTTTGATCGACTCCGATGTTGTCGAGAACGGTATCTCGGTGATTACGAGCGTATGCTTATCCACCTTCGAGATTCGCGCACGCACCTTCACCGCGCCACCACGCAGACCGTCATTATATCGGCTTGCATCCATCAAACCTCCCGTCGGGAAGTCGGGCAGCAGTTGGAAATCCTCCCCCTTCAGATGCGCTATGCAGGCCGCAATCAGCTCGTTGAAGTTGTGCGGCAGAATCTTCGATGCCAAACCCACAGCAATACCCTCGGTTCCCTGCGCCAACAGCAACGGAAACTTTATGGGCAGCGTTACAGGCTCCTCATTTCGTCCGTCATACGAACGCATCCACTCGGTAGTCTTCTTGTTATAGACCACCTCAAGGGCAAACTTAGACAGTCGCGCCTCAATGTATCGTCCCGCAGCAGCGTCATCACCCGTTAGGATATTACCCCAGTTACCCTGCGTATCGATCAGAAAATCCTTCTGACCGATCTGCACCAACGCATCCTTTATCGACGCATCGCCGTGCGGGTGGTATGCCATCGCCTGACCGACGATGTTCTGCACCTTGTTGTATCGTCCATCATCGCAGCACTTCATCGTATGGAGTATTCGGCGCTGTACGGGTTTCAGACCATCCTCGATGTGAGGCACCGCACGCTCCAGAATAACGTACGAGGCGTAATCCAGAAACCAGTTCTGGTACATTCCCGTCAGCTTCTTCACATTCGCTCCATCGCCAAACAGACGGTCGTAGCGTCCCTGCGCCGACTGCTCTGTCGTCTCGGCCACGCCATCTGCTGCCTCCTGCTCATTCACTTCGACCTGCTGCAACTGCTCCTGCTGCTCTTCGATTATATCTTTCTGCTCTGCCATCTATGGTAGATTTTCTGTTTTTTACATTAACTCATCCACGACATCCTCCTCGATGCGTAGGTTATTGACGATAAAGTTCTGTCGCTCAAAGGTGTTCTTACCCATATAGAACTCCAGCATATCCGAGATAGGATCATCCTTCGTAAGGCGCACCTTGTCCAGTCGTATCTTCTCGCCGATGAGCTCCTTGAACTCGTCGGCATTGATCTCACCCAGACCTTTGAATCGCGTGATCTCGGCCGTCGGGCCACACTTCTTAACAGCCCGCTGACGCTCCTCCTCCGAGTAGCAGTAGAAGTTCTCCTTCTTGTTACGCACGCGGAACAGAGGCGTCTGCAGGATGTAGAGGTGTCCTGCACGGATAAGTTCGGGGAAGAACTGCACGAAGAACGAAGTCATCAGCAGGCGGATGTGCATACCATCCACATCGGCATCCGTTGCGATGATCACCTTGTTGAATCGCAGATTCTCCAATCCGTCCTCGATGTTGAGTGCCGACTGCAACAGGTTGAACTCCTCGTTCTCATAGACCACCTTCTTCGTTAGACCATAGCAGTTGAGCGGCTTACCACGCAGACAGAATACCGCCTGCGTCATCGCATCGCGGCTGGCCGTGATGGGACCCATCGCCGAGAGTCCCTCGGTGATGAAAATCATCGTCTTTTCGGCCAACTCATTTTTCGAATCCGTAAGGTGTACCTTGCAGTCGCGCAGCTTACGGTTATTCACCGCCACCTTCTTGGCCACCTCGCGGGCCTTCTTCTGAATACCCGAGATAGCCTTGCGCGCCTTCTCGTTCTCGGCAATCTTCTTCTGCATCACCTGCGCCGTCTCGGGGTGCTTGTGCAGATAGTTGTCGAGATTGGTCGAGAGGAAATCGCCCACAAACTGCTGCATCGTCACGCCCGGCGCAATCTCCTTCGATCCGAGGCGAATCTTCGTCTGCGACTCAAATACCGGGTCATTCATTCTCACCGACACTGCGGCAATGATCGACGTGCGCACATCCGAAGGGTCGTAATCCTTCTTGAAGAATTCCTTTACCACCTTCGCAACCGAGGCGCGGAATGCTGCCTGATGCGTACCTCCCTGCGGGGTGTACTGACCATTTACAAACGAGTAGTAGCTCTCGCCATAACCCGTACCGTGCGTAATCACAACGTCAATATCCTCACCCGAGAGATAGATGGGCGGATACAATGGCTCCTCCGAGAGGTTGTCGTTCACCAGATCGAGCAATCCATTCTTCGAGACATACTCCTGCCCGTTGAGAATAATCTTCAAGCCGAGGTTCAGGTAGGTGTAGTTTCTCACCAGCTGCTCCACGTAATCCATATTGTAGGCGTACTCGCCGAAGATCTCCTCATCGACGCGGAAGCTGATGAACGTACCGTTCTTCTCCTGCACGCCACTCTCCCAACGGTCCGTAAGCTCCAGACCTTTGGCGAAGGTGACTGTATGTGCCTCGCCATCGCGCACCGATCGCGCCGTAAACTCGCTCGAGAGCATATTCACAGCCTTCACACCCACACCGTTCAAACCGACGGTCTTCTTGAAGGCGTCACCCTCGTACTTACCACCAGTATTCATCTGGCTCACGGCTGCCGACAGCGACTTGAGGGGAATACCTCGACCATAGTCGCGCACCGATACCACGTTGTCCTCGATGGTGATCTCGATACGATTGCCCGCGCCCATAATAAACTCGTCGATCGAGTTATCGACCGTCTCCTTAATGAGCACATATATTCCATCGTCCGACTGCGAGCCGTCGCCCAGCTTTCCGATATACATACCCGGACGCAGACGCAGGTGTTCGCGCGGCGATAGAGTCTTTATCGCATCGTCATCATAAGCCACCGTTGAGGTGTTGTTTTTTATATTGTTTGCCATATCTCTTGTTTGGGTTGTGCCACAAAGGTAGCACCCTAAAGTGACAACTTGTGTCACAACTCATTTTTACTTCTTTTCCGTTGCTACTTCCTTACGCAACTCATCGAGTGCCAGCACCATACGCTCGCGCACCTCGGTCGAAAGGTCTGCCACCTCCTTCGCAGCCACCTCCTCAGTGCTGACAGGTTTCAGCACTCTTATCGCCACTCGATTGCGCCAATTCACCAGCCAGCCTTTGCGGAAAAATTCGTTTGTTCCCGTCATCACAACCGGCAGGATTTCCACGCCAGCCTCTTTCGCAAGGTTAAACGCGCCAGCCTTGAAACGGTTGATTTCGCCTGTCTTTGAGCGAGTTCCCTCGGGGAAGATAGCTACCGTGGCACCACGCGAAATCCACAACTTACCTAGACGCAGCACCTTGGCCATAGCCTTAGCGGCATTACCGCGCTCGATGGGAATATCGCCGTGAATCGTCAGCAGCGGACCCATAAAAGGCACGCGGAAGACCTCGCGCTTCGATACCCATCTGAAATTCAGGGGGATCTTGTATGCAGCAAAGATGTCGAAACCCGAATTGTGGTTCATCACCATCACATAAGCCTTCTTGGGGTCGATATTCTCCACGCCATCAATCGTGCGACGGATGAAAGGCGGCACACCATACAGGAGTGCGCAAATGCAGCGCGAGCACTCGTGCACCCAGCGACGGCTCTTATCGAATGGGTAGGTCAGGGCCAACACAATGATTGATACGACAAACCAAAAAGTAACCTGCAAAAGGGTGAAAATGTAGTATAAAATCGACAACATAACGGTAAGCAGTTAAAATATATTAATCTCGCAAATTTACTCATTTTTGATGTTTTCCCCAAAAAAATTACGCTCAATTTATCAACACTTTATCCTCACTGAGAACTCGGGACGGAATATTTGAAATTGTCGAATAAATCATTATCTTTGCCTAAATTCGGGCTCGTGATGGCACACCGCAGCTCAGCCCGAAAAAGTAATAATAGAGATGAATATTTAAAACCGAATAACTATGTCAATATTCTCGATTTTCAAGGGCAAACCAGCCCCCGCCTACCCCACCGATGTGGTGATGGACAAGGAGGAGAATCCCGTAACATTCACATTCTTCAAGCACGCTTCGTTCGCTATCCAGATTGGTGAGCGACACATATACAACGATCCCGTACTCCAATACGCCGAGTATGCCCGCCTGCCAAAGGCAGATCTTGTATTGGTGACACATTCGCATTACGACCACCTGGATCGCGCTGCGATTGACGACGTTACCACCACAAAGAGCCTTATCATCTGCGACCAAACCTCGGCCGAGGTATTCGACGGCGAGGCTATCGCTATGAAACCAGGCATCAAGGCTCAGCCGTGGGAGGGACTCATCGTAGAGGCTGTTGCGGCATACAACACTACCGAGGGACACACCGATTTCCACCCCAAGGCACGCGAGGATTCAATTTCTTTACCTAAAAATGATACTAAAAACAGTTATTT
>JAFOEH010000248.1 GCA_017380275.1 Alistipes sp. | reverse complement strand
GTTCAACTCGAAGTACCACCCCGGCAACTGGCGTTCGTGGTACGACTTCGGTATGGGTGCGCTGGGCGACTGGGGTGCTCACCTGATCGACACCATTCACGAGTTCCTGCACTTGGGTCTGCCCTACGAGATTACTCCCGTTAAGTTCGAGGGCTGGAACACATACTTCTTCCCGATGTCATCGACCATCAACTTCAAGTTCCCGCGTCGTGGCGAGATGCCCGCGATGGATATCACCTGGTGGGACGGTATTGGCAACTATCCCCCCGTACCCGAGGGCTACGGCGAGTCGAAGATGGGTGCTGACGTGCCCACGATCGGCGGTCAGGCTGCAGCAGCATCGTCGGTTAAGCTCAACCCCGGTACGATTATGTACTCGGCTGACGATCTTATCTTCAAGCGCGGTTCGCACGGTGCTACGACCAGCATCATCCCCGAGGCTAAGGCTCGCGAGATGGCAAGCCGTCTTCCAGAGGTTCCCGAGCCCACGTCGAACCACTACGAGAACTTCCTCCTGGCTGTTATGGGCGAGGAGAAGGCTCACTCTCCATTCGAGGTATTCGGCCCCTTGTGTCAGGTATTCTGCCTCGGCGTAATGGCTCAGCGCCTGAACGAGAAGATCATCTTCGACCGCGAGACCAAGCGCATCGTCAACAACCGTTTTGCTGACGCTATGCTGACCAACACACCGCCGCGCAAGGGTTGGGAGGAGTTCTACAAGATGTAATTTCTACCCGAATTATAGTAAAGCAGGTTGCTAACAGAGAGTTGGCAACCTCTTTTTTTATGCATAAAGAGGGCCGAAAGATGCAAATTATTGCAGCAAATGATTGTTTATGCGAAAAAATAGTTATTTTTGTAAGAGAAGAAGTTTTTTAACACTATACGATTATGGCAATTAAGTGTATCGGTATTCTTACATCGGGCGGTGATGCTCCGGGTATGAACGCAGCCATCCGCGCCGTGACGCGTACGGCAATCTACAACGGATATAAGGTTAAGGGAATTATGCGCGGCTATCACGGTCTGGTGACCAACGAGATCGTCGAGTTCAAGTCGCAGAGCGTAAGTAACATCATCCAGAAGGGAGGCACAATCCTGAAGACCGCGCGAAGCAAGGAGTTCCGCACCCCCGAAGGTCGCCAGAAGGCCTACGAGAATATGAAAGCTCAGGGCATCGACGCGCTGGTGGTGATTGGCGGTGATGGTTCGCTCTCGGGTGCGCAGGTATTTGCCAACGAGTTCGATGTACCCATCGTCGGATTGCCCGGCACGATCGACAACGACGTGGACGGAACTGACGAGACCATCGGCTACGATACGGCACTTAACACCATTGTCGATGCGGTGGATAAGTTGCGTGATACGGCTTCGAGCCACGAGCGACTGTTCTTCGTGGAGGTGATGGGTAACACGGCTGGTTATCTGGCCCTCAACGGAGCGCTTGCATCGGGTGCCGAGGCGGCAATCATCCCCGAGCGCGAGACAGAGGTCGATCAGCTGGCCGACCTGATTCACAACGGCTTCCGCAAGAGCAAGAACTCGGCTATCGTGCTGGTGGCGGAGAATAAGGCTACGGGCGGTGCGCTGGGTATGGCCGAGCGTATCAAGAAGGAGTTCCCCGAGTTTGACGCACGCGTGACAATCCTCGGTCACCTGCAGCGTGGTGGCTCGCCCACGGCGAAGGATCGCATCCTCGCCTCGAAGATGGGTGCTACGGCAATCGAGGCTCTGTCGGAGGGACAGCGCAATGTGATGATCGGCATCAAGAATGGCGAGCTGGTATATGTGCCTTTCAAGAAGGCGATTGCCCATCAGCAGCAGATGGATTTGAAGGATATTGACATTGTAAAGATTCTGTCAATTTAACGGCAAAATTATCTATAAAAAAAGGGTGTTCCAAACGGGACACCCTTTACTATTTTAGCTATACAAGCCTCGTGTTATATTCCAGCGCATCAGCACAAGATAATAGGCCTTACTCCAGCGCAGCGTCAGCAGATACCATAGGCAGAGTAGCAGCGTAACCGCCCACTTTGCCAGCTCCTTGAGGCGCACACGCCCCTTGCGGTGGTAGTAGCGGGCACGGCGCAGTTGGCTCACGCCCACGTTATAGCTCAGGCGGGCGAGGTACCCGGCCGAGAGCTTCTCCTCGGGGATGATATGGTACATAACGGCCTTCGGAACGTAATAATACTTAGCCCCAGCGATCTGCAGACGCTCAAAGAGATCGCTCTCCTCGCCGCCAACGAGCGAGTCGCCGACATATCCGAGCGAGGTGTCGAACACACCATATCGGCGCACGGCATCGCGTCGCAGAGCCATATTTCCGCCTCCGGGCACACGGCCGCGCGGGAACTCGCGCACCTCGCTGCCGAAGTACATCGTATTGGCAATCGGGCGCTCGGTATAGGT
>JAFOEH010000247.1 GCA_017380275.1 Alistipes sp. | reverse complement strand
GAGCTCCAGCGTATGACGTCCCACGAACAGACCTGCACGGCCACCCACACGGTTGCTCATCTCTGTCGTTCGCTCCGAGACCTTCTCTCCGGCCATATTGATGCGGTTGCGGTAGTCGCCCCAATGGTTAATGTAGGCCATAGCGTAGCCACGATCCTTATTGAAAGCCGACACATATACATCAGCCTCGCTGGCCAGAGGCGCACCCGAAGCCAGACGCACATACAGAGGTCGGGCACGGTAGTAGTCCCAATAGGTTATTGTCGCAGGCTTGAAGTTCTCGGTCAAGAGCGAAGTCTGGAACGTGCGTGGCTCGATCGAATAATCTATGTCGGGGCGCATCTTCACCGTATCGGTCATATCGGGCACGATGGCCATCTTCTGTGCCGTGCTCACGCTGGGGGTGTAATCCTTCGACACCTCGACCTGCTTCGACACCTGCGCTGCGGCACTCAGGGGCAGGACCACAGCCGCCAGCAATATATAAAGTACTCTTCTCATCATTACTCCATTTTAGCAATTTTAGCCTTGGCCTCATCGACGATACCATCGTCGGCGGGCGAGTAGCCATCAACAACACTCTGATAGGTGGCACGAGCCTGGAACGCATCCTCACGCGCCATATAGATATCGCCCAGCAGGATGAAGGCCTTGGCCAGCCAATAGTTCTGCGGGGTGTTGCTATCCGAAAACTCATAGACCATATTCTCGGCTCGGTCGTAGTTCTTGGCCTCGAACTCGGCCTTTATCAAGCGGTAACGCGCCTCCGCACCCTCTGCCGAGCGAGTCTCCGCCGCGAGCGTCTTAAAGATCGCCATCGCCGCACTCTCATCACCCCTGCGATCCAGCACCGAGGCCTTCGCATAGCGGGCCTTGCGACGTGCCACGTCGCTCACTGCGCTCATACGCTCCACCTCGTCGGCCATCGCAACCATCTTCTCATCGTCGGCCACCTTCAAAGTCGAGGCTACATATCCCGTAGCAGCATTGGTCTTGGCCGCCTCGGTCGAGGCCTCATCGTAAAGCTGGCGGTAGGCTACGGCAGCCTCCGCATATCGCTCACGCTCGTAACACATTGCAGAGAGCTTATCGAGCACTCGCTCCGAGTACTGCGTCTTACCCATCGCAGCGAGTTCCGAGAGAGTCTTTATGGCCGCATCCTCCTCGCCCTCACGCACCTGACAGTCGCCCAGGAAGAAGAGAGCATCCTGACGGTAATATCCCTTCGGGTAGTTGCGAATATAGTTCTGCAGACTCTGCGAAGCCTCCCGCGTCTTGCCGTCGAGGTAGAGTTTCTGCGCCGCTGCATACGACATCGAGTCGCGTGTCATCTCGCTCAGATTGGTCTCCACGCCACGACGCTCGGCATAGTTGAAGTAGCCGTCAGCATCGCCACGAGCCATATATATATCGCGTATTCCATCGAGTGCACCCTTCGACTGCGACGACTGCGGCGAGAGGCTCACCACACGGTCGTAGTACTCAAGGGCCTTATCGCGCTGACCCAGATTCAGATACGCCAATCCCAGATTCGACAACGCATCGGCCGCAAGCGTCGAGTTGGGATACTCCTCCACAAACTGCTCCAGCACTCGCACACCCTCCGAGTAGTTCTCCTCGGCTATATATGTTCGGCCCAATTCATAGGTCGCATCATCCACATAATCTCCCCTGTCGGCACCCACGATCGAGCGCAGCGCCGCTATCTTATCCTGCCTACGATTCTGCACACCGAGCGTTATAGCTCGCTGATATTGTGCGTAGTAACGCTGCGGCACATCGACCGCCATAGCACGGTTGTAGCACTCTACGGCACGCTCGAACTCACGCTCCGCATAATAGGCATCGCCTCGGCGCGAAAGGGCATCGGCGAAGTAACCATCCCGCGTAGGACGCACAGCCAGATAGTCATCGAAGGCCTTGCCCGCAGCCGCCATATCGCCACTGTTGAAGTAGCAATAACCCATATTGTAGAGCGCCATAGCATACTCCCGACTACTGCGTGGAGCACGGGCGATGTAGTTGCGGTAGCGCTGCAACGCCACACCGCTATCGCCCTTCGAGTAGGCAATCTCACCCAGCCAGAACGACGCCAGAGCCGAATACTGGGCGTTAGAGCCGACCGAGAGTGACTCCGCGAGCGAGCCCTCGGCACGCTGCAAATCGCCTTCGGCATAGGCCTCCAGACCATTGAAGTAGGCGATCTTCTGCAATGCCAGCAGCACCTCCCCATCGGGTTCGGGCATACTCTTGATGGCGTCGTAAGCCTCGGCATAGTTGTGCGAGTTGTAGTAGGCCGCAACGAGCAACTTACGCACCTCCGACAATCGCTCACTGCGGGGATAGAGGGCCATATATCGACTCAGCACGTTGATAGCCTCGTTGAAGTGGCCACCGCCCAGCTCGTACTGCAACTTACCGTAGTTGAACAGTGCATCCTCGGCAATCGCCTTATCAAAAGCCGCACTCGAAGCCATTGCAAACGAGTGCATTGCGTTGGTCTTATCGCCAGCTCGCAGATAGCAGTCTGCCAAGTGGTACGACGCATTCTGCGTGAGCTGATCATCCTTTCCGCAAGCCTCACGCAGATGCGGCAGAGCCTCGGCGTAGAGCGCCTGACGGTAGAGCGAATATCCCATTATGTAGTTCTCCACGCGGCCCATCACGCCTCCGGCCGATCGATAAGCGCGGAGATACTTCACCGCTGCCTGATAGTCCTGAAGCTGGAACCACGACTCGGCCATCATACGGTTGATCTGGAGCGTCTGCTCGGGCGTGGTACGTTGCATCAGCTCATCGCCACTTGCCACCACGGCACGGTAGTCACCGCCCTTGAAGTCGATCTGCATAACGTAGAAAGGCATCAAATCGGCATATATGCGGCTCTCTCGAAGCGACTCGAAGCCTCGACGTGCCACAGAGAGCTCACCTCGGGCGTAGGCCATATAGGATTTGTAGTAGGTGGCGTGGTCGGCATACTCGCTGCTGGGGACTATTCTTAAGAAGTAACGCTCCGACTCATCGTAGTCGCCTCGCATAAATGCCATATATCCCATACGCAGATCGTATCGGTCGCGCTGCTGGGGCGAGAGCATATTGTAATCGACCTTTGCCAGCTCTCTCTCGGCCATAGCATCATCGCCAAGCATACAGTAGTGGTCGCCCAGTGCATACTGCACATCGTTGGCATACGACGAGCCGCCATTCTCGGCCAGGAAACGTCGCAGGCGTGCCTCGGCACTCTCTATCTGGAGCTCATCCTCGCACAAGGCAAGGTAGTAATCCACACGCTCAATCTGCTCCCTATCCTCCACCGACGAGAGCTTCTCGCGCAGACGCAGCAACTCCTGACGAGCTTCGATCCAATGGCCATAGTCGCAGAGCGACACAGCACGTTTCAGAGCCTCATCCGCAGTCCGCACCTGGGCCTTCACCGCAGGCAGACTCAACGAGAGAATGAGCAACGAAAATAGAAATATTTTTCTTCGCATATTATAGGCTGTTTATATAGGACAAAGGTAACCATTTTACCTCAAATTGCACAACAAAGGAACGATTATTGTCATCACATTATTGTGCTTTTGAGCCTATATGTGCTCCGAAGCATCCTGCCCGATAGTGGGTGGGGCTGAACAAAATTCGAGAATCATAAATTTTTCACGATGAACAACACACAAAAAGTTACTCTCACGCTTCGCAACGGTCGTTTCCGTCTGCCTGGCACGGCCCGAGCCGACGACCTTAATCCCAAAGCATTACTACTCTACGCCGCGGCCCAATGTGCGGGCCTGACGGTGATGGGTATTCTCGGCAAGGAGAACATCACTCCCAAGACAATGGAGATCACTGCCGAGGGTACGCTCGACACGGAGAAGCTGCAGGCGAGCAGCGTCTTTCGCAGCTTTCGCCTATCGTACAACGTCGAGTGCCACACACTCAGCGAGCAACAAGCCATAAGCCAGGCCATCAACCACGCACAGGAGTATGCCTGCGGAATGGTTGCGATGTTGGGCTATATCGCCCCCGTGTCGCACCAGATAGCAATCGTCAGCACCGAAACAACAAAGGTGTAACAACTCAAAGGCCCGCTCAATGGCGGGCTTTTTTTTACTGCTGGGCAGTTAGGCGCATATACTCGGATAAGGCTACGGCGTAGTTGAACCGTGCGGTTATGGCATTGGTATAGATCTGAATCCAGCTGATCTGCGCCTGCAAGACGTCCAAAACCGTCGCCTGCCCCTCACGATAGGAGTAGGTGCTGATTGAGAGGTTCTCGCTGGCAATGGCCAGATTGTGCAGCGACGAGCGAATCTGCGAACGGCTGCTCGTCAGATCGCTCCAGCTATCAGCCTCCTCGAGTGTCGCATCACGCCTCGCTTGACTCAAATCAGCCTCTGCCGCTCGCACTACGGCCTCAGCCGAAGATGTCGCATAACGTCGCTCACGCCAATGAAATATCGGCACATTCATACCCACCACAAGCGCCCCATCAAGATAGGTCCTTCCACCCACATTCGGCGAGTAGGTCTGCCACGAAGAGCCTATCGAGGCCGTCAGACGGGGATTAAAAGCCGATTTAGCCACCTTCACACCCTGCTCGGCAATCCCAACCGAGAGCTCCGAACGCACCACATCGGGCCGTCTTAACAGCAACTCCTCCACCCCAACACGCTCGGGCATAGCCATCGAATCAAGGATTGAGTTACCCAGCTCCACCCCGCCTTGCGATGTCTGCTCCTCGCCCAGCAGGTTGTAGAATCGGTGTTGAGCCACGTCGTAATCGTTGCGAATCTCAATGAGGGCATAACGCGCCTCACTCAGTCGCGCCTCGACCTGCAACACATCGCTCTTGGCTACATACCCCTCGCGATAGCGCTCATTGACAACATCATAGAGTGACGAAACAATGGACACATACTCCTCCGTAGAGGCCACATATAGTTGCATAGCCGACAAAGTCCAATAGGCCACATCGGCCTCATAACACACCTCAAGCCACGTCTGCCGCAGAGCTTCGCTACTCGACTCGGCCTGCGTCTGTGCTCTGCGATAGGTCGCTCGCACTGCACCACCCGCGTAGATGGTCTGCTCCACACGCGGCTGAAGAGCGAAGCCCCAACGCTCGCCCACCGAGGTGTGACGCAAATCCGTCGTAAACGATCCCGCTGCCGAGAGCGAAGGGAGGAAGCCCCTCTTGGCACGCCCAAGTTCCGACTGAGAGCGATCGAGCTCGGCTGAGGCATAATCGATTCGGGTACTCCGCAGATAGACGCTGTCGCGGTAGGCCTGCAGGGTTATCTGCGCCCGCACAAGGGCGGGAAGCCAGAGAATAAGAGATAACAAAACTATTCGCATAGGTTATTCTGTTGAAGGTTTAATTCCGTAAAAGAGGGCATATACAACGGGCAACACCACCATCGTCAGCACCGTCGCCACCATCAGTCCACCCATAATCGTGGCGGCCATACTCGCAAAGAGCGAATCAAAGAGCAACGGCACCAGCGCAAGGATGGTCGTTCCGGAGGCTACGCAGACGGGCACCAATCGTCCCCGCGCCGCCCGACACAGGGCATCGTACGCCCCGGCACCCAATGCCCGCTCCTCGTCGATCGTGGAGACTAATATAACGGCATTCTTGACATTCATCCCCACCAATCCGAGCAGTCCCAACAGAGAGAAGAAATCGAACTGATTGGCTGTCACGAGTAACCCTACCACAACGCCAATGAATATGAGCGGCAGCATCAGAAGGATAATCACAGGATCGCGGAAATTATTGAACAACAGTAGTAAAGCCACAAAAATCAGCACCAGCGTAAGCGGCATATACTCCCCCAGCGCCTCATTCGACTCCTGCTGCGACTCCTGCTCACCAAAGATCTTGAGCTCGTAACCCTCGGGGATGACAACACGTCGCTCCACCTCGCTGAGAATCTGTTCATAAAGCCTCTGGGTATTAACTCCCGAGCGAGGATCGCACTGCGCCTTCATCACCCGCCTCCGGTTGAGCTGCTTCACCACACCCGTGCGGTAGTCGAAATCGAAGCGCGAGGTCGCCTGCTCCAACGAATAGACCTTCCCGCTCTGCGAGAAGATGGGCATAGATTGCAGGTTGGAGAGGTTGTAGTCGTCGAAATCCTCGTCTTTCATTAGAATCGGGATATGCTCATCACCACGACGAAACGTACCCATCCGAAAGCCTTCGGTGGCAAGCGTAATCCACTGCGCCATTGAGCTGCGCCCCACGCCGATGCGCTGTCCTTTGGTCTGCGAATAGACGGGTAGCCACGTCGGGATGCGATTGCCCCAGCTGTTGCGCACGTTGTCGGCATCGGGCCGCTCGCGCATAATCTGCTCGACCTGATGGGTCAGTTGCAGAAGCGTATCCACATCATTTCCGACAAAACCTATCTCGATAGTGGCATCGGGCACGGGCGATAGCTTAAAGAGTGACGAGCGCAGCCACACATCGGGATATTCCTCGGCCACATACTCATCAAAACGGCTCTTTACGCGCTCCGTCGAACGGTCAGAACCGACCTTGACAAGCAGATTTCCGAAGTTGGGCCTCAGCGACACACTCCCGCTCGCCAGATAGTAACGCAAGGGG
>JAFOEH010000246.1 GCA_017380275.1 Alistipes sp. | reverse complement strand
TTATAAAAAATACATTAAATATTGTAGGCACAATAAGGACTTCTCCCAACTATAATTTTGAATACTAATTAAAATTACATTTACATAGAAAACATCCGAATTATGGCCCAAAACATCAATTAATTATCCATTTTTGTCAATACAAAATAACGCATAATAACTTTATAATCCAAATTTTCGGTTTACTAATTTCGGCAAAACTACATTTGTTTGGATCTTATAAAATTCCACCAAATTAGCATATACTTAAATTCTGTAAGGGAATCTTCCAGAAAAAATTCATATTAGTTACTATTATATTTAATAAATTTACTTCTATTATTAATTATATTTAATCTATCCGTTTGACAAATTAGGCATTATAGAAGGTGGGATTTCACCATCCCTTTACTTGTTCACCTTGGTCAGGACAAAGCCCGTGAGGAAGATGGCGGCGGTGCCGAGGACGATCGTAAGGTAGGTGTGGAGCGGGGCCCAGAAGCTCATCCACGCGATGACGGCAAGGCCTGCGGCGACGGCGACAACACCGTTTGTGCGCTTCACCTTATGGCAGACAAGGCCCAGCAGGAACAGGCCCAGCATACCGCCACTGAAGATTGAGGCCAGCTTCCACCACGCATCGAGCACACCGTCGATCTGCATCATCATAAGTCCGACCACAACGCCCACAGCTCCGACCGCGGCCGAAGCTCCATAGAGAACTGCCATCTCGCGGCGAGGCGACGACTCCCCGCGATGGAATTTCTTATAGAAGTCGGTCAGCACGATGGTGGCCGCCGAGTTGATGCTCGTCGAGATGGTACTCATACCCGCCGCAAAGAGCGACGCGATGACCAATCCCGTAAGGCCCGTCGGCAGTCCGTGAACGATATAGTAGGGAAAGACCTTATCGCCCTGAACGCCCTCGGGCAGCAGCTCGGGTTGGGCCGTGTAGTAGGCAAACAGCGCAGTTCCGATATAGACAAACACCAGCGACACAGGGATATAGAGCAGACTGCCGAAGAGTGTCGAGCGCACCGCCTCGGCTGTCGATCGGGCCGTCATATAGCGCTGGACGTAGTTCTGGTCGATGCCGTAGTTCTGCATATTCGTGAGAAGTCCATACACGAAGACCACCCACAGCGTCGGCTCACGCAGCGAGAGCGAGAGGCTGCCGAGCGAGAATTTGTCGTGCGCGGCCGCGATCTCGAAGAGCTGACCAGGGCCCTCGGGCATACCTACCGTAAGCAGTACGGCGCAGACCACAGCTCCCACGATAAGGATTATACCCTGCACGGCATCGGTCCACATCACGGCCGAGATTCCGCCCACGAGCGAGTAGATGAGCGTCAAGAGGCCCGTAGCCACGATGATCGTGCCGATGTCCCAGCCGAACATTGTATTGATGGGGATGGCGAGCAGGAGCAGAATCGAGCCCACGCGGGCGAGCTGCGTCAGCAGGTAGCAGGTGGCAACGTAGGCGCGTGCCCAGTAGCCGAACTTGAGTTCGAGGTAGTGGTAGGCCGAGACGCTATTAAGGCTGCGGTAGAGCGGAATGAAGACCTTGGCGGCAAGCCACGTTGCGAAGGGGATGGAGAGGCTGAAGACCAGCTGATTCCAATTGCCTGCATAGGATCCTCCCGGGAGTCCGAGAAACGAGATGCTGCTGACGAAGGTGGCGAAGATCGACATTCCGACAACCCACGCCGGGAGCTGTCCCTCGGCGGCGGTGAAGGCCTCGGCGCTGCGGCGGCTGCGGCGGAAGAAGCTGCAACCGAAGAGCGTAACGCCTCCGATGAAGAGGAAGAAAATGATATAATCTAACAGCGTAAGTTCCATAGGCGGGAGGTTGTTGGGTTAATCGTTCACTCAAAGTTACTAATTTTATCGGTTATGTGGCGCGCGAGGGCATTTTTTTCGGCAAATAGTACATTCTGCGATTATTTTCGTAACTTTGGGAGTGAATAGGTACACTTTTTACATATAATAAGGAGCAAGACAAAGCGAATTCAATCAACTAAAATAGAATCACTATGAATCGACTTTCAGGAAATGTAACAATCATCACGGGCGGAGGCAAGGGCATCGGATATGGTCTGGCGGAGGCTTTCGCCGCCGAGGGTTCAAACCTCGTAATCACGGGCCGCACCGAGTCGCGCCTCGTGGCTGCAAAGGAGAAATTGGAGCAGGCGTATGGCATCGAGGTGCTGCCCATCGTGGCCGATGGTGCCGACGAGGAGGCCATCAAGAACGTTGTGGCAAAGACCATCGAGCGCTTCGGCAAGATCAATACGCTGGTAAATAATGCACAGGTGTCGAAGTCGGGAACGCCCCTTGTGGAGCACACGAAGGAGGATTTCGACCTGGCCATCTACTCGGGCCTCTACGCCGCATTCTTCTATATGCGCGAGTGCTTCCCCTATTTGAAAGAGAGCCGTGGCTCGGTCATCAACTTCGCATCGGGCGCAGGTCTGTTCGGTAAGCTCGGACAGTCATCTTACGCCGCCGCCAAGGAGGGTATTCGCGGTATGTCGCGCGTGGCAGCCGCCGAGTGGGGC
>JAFOEH010000245.1 GCA_017380275.1 Alistipes sp. | reverse complement strand
CATAGTGACCATACTCAGCAACTATTTTCTCTGCCTGATCTTTATATCTAAATAGACGAATATTCAACTGCTCGCTTGGGCTACTCTCCAAAAGGCAGGTGAGCGTTGCTCGTGCTGTGCTACCCAATCCCACAAAAGCATAGATGCTGGCCATAGTCGAGCGGAAAGTCTTTATAGCCAAGGTTGCCACAGCACCGGTTCGCATAGCGGTGATCCAGTCGCACTCAACGAGCGAAAGCAGATCTCCGGTAGCCGAGTCGAACAACATCAAGTCACTCTTCAATGCAGGTATTCGTCCAGCTACTCTCGACACGACCTTCACACCAAATCGGCTATACTCTTCGGGCAAGAGGCAAGGCATCGTGGTGTAGAAATCGTTTCCCGTCGGATGCACAGAAACCTTTGCTGGGAGCTGACAGCGACTCTTCAACTTGAAAGCTTCCGTAACCCACTCAACACACTTTGTGGGCGCGATCCCTAACTGGGCTATATCCTGTTTTGTTATAATCTTCATTACAAATTATTTAACGCTTCAACCAATCGGTCATTATCTCTCCTATCGCGAATCGCAATACGGATGTAGTTGCGACCGGCAAAACCCTTCTTCGTCGAGCAATCCTTAATCAGAATATTGAACTTTTCGAGCAGTTGCAACGTAAGTTCGTGGGCCGTAAAACGAGCCGTTATCTCGCAGAGGAAGTAGTTGGCCTGAGATGGGATAACCCGAATATAATCAATCTTTCGCAGTTCCTGATAGAATCGGCTGCGCTCCTCGATAAAACGATAGCACGCCGCACGATAATCCGATTCATACTTACCGAAGATCTGCATATAGAACTCCGCAAACGAATTGATATTCCAAATCGCGACATCACCTCTCATATAGCCTATCAAATCCTTGTCGGCCGTAGCAAATACTCCCAGGCGAAGGCCAGGAACACCATACGATTTCGAGATACTCTTCATCACGCCCATCGTAGGATGTGCCGCAAGAATATCGTTATGCAGCAATGAGTTATCGGGGTAACCATCTGCAAAATCCACAAACGACTCATCGACAATAAACCGCACTCCGCGCTGCTCGCACCACACCGCCATATCCAGCACGTCTGCCTTCGAGATAAAGTTTCCTGACGGATTATCAGGATTTATCAACAGTAACGCTTCAAGCTCCTGCTCAGCAAAATATTGTTTCAAATCGTCAGCCGTATAGCTGAAGTCCGAATTCTCAGGCACGAAGGTTACGATTCGATCCTTGTCATAGCGATTGGGGTACTCCTCAAATGTAGGATAAACGACTCCTACCCTGCCCTTGACATATCCCATCAGACTCTTGATCAACTCGGCTGCTCCGTTTCCCACGCATACATACTCTTGCTTTAGCGAGAAGTACTTACCTGCGAGCAACGAATTCACACCCATTCCCGAAGGATAATCGCGAAGAAGTGGCTCGAAGTTAGCCTTGATCTCCTCGATCATACGCGGACGCGGGAAGTAGGGATTGACCAAATAGCAGAAATCCAACATTCCCGGGTAGCGCCAATATCCACCGTAGCTATTCTGGTACTTCTTGAGCTTCTCGTCAGCCTCGGCAAACATCGCCTCGGCAATTCTCAAATCCTGCACATCATCGATCTCGTACCACTTCTGGCCATTGAGTGGCAGCGCCTTCAGGTCGCACGAATCAATTAGCGTTATCACGCGCAGCACCTGCTCGTAATACTCGTTGTTGCCCAATGCACGGGTGTAAGCCTCAAGGAAAGGCATATATATATTAGTGGAAAACTCTCGGCTGAATTTGTATATATTTACAGTCTTGTAGTAGGTATCAATATCACTATACTTGAATGCCTTCTTGGGAATGAAATTTACAATATTACGATCGTCGTCCAATCGTACCATTGTTCCATCCATCCAACTCTCATACTTATCGACCAATGCCACGTTGCTATCCTCGCAATTTAGAATCAGTTCAAAGAGCGAGTCCTCGAAGATCAACTCCGACTCAATCAGCAGGGTATCATCCTCCAAGAGCTGCTTTTTGGCCAGCCACAACGAGTAGATATTGTTGGTTTTGTCGTATATCGGATTCTCTACATATTCAATCTTAATCTGCTCGTGCTTGCCGGCAAGATACTCCTTGAGTCTCGCACCCTCATATCCGACCACAATCACCACACGACTTAGATCAAGACGCGCCAATTGGCCGAGTAATCTATCGATGAGTCGAACCCCATTCACCTCCACCATACACTTGGTGTTGTTGCGGGTAAACTCACCCAAACGACGGCCCATACCTGCCGCCAAAATAATTGCTTGCATTAATACCTATATTTAAATTGAAATGAATGTATGTCAGGATGGAATTGACGTGTTATGGTATTATACACATCCACGGTTGCATAATCCTTATCCTTTGGGAACTCCCAAATCTGCACCCATCCATCGCCGCCGTTGGCCTGATACTGAAGGTTGAATAGTATCTGTTCAACGTCGCGACCGCTCTTATTCGGAGTTGTCAGATGCGCCGAGAAACCGTTATGGCCACATAGCAAACAGACGATATTGTCGTTCTCGCTAATGAGATTTTCCCATAGCTGATTAGGGGTAGTAACAGTCGTATTTCTGAACTGACTAACAGAATAGACACCATTTGTTACAAGCTCTCCCTTGCTTGTAAGATGCTCGTGAGTTAGGACAATATATCTACGCTCAGGATGAGACTGAACGTGCTCCTTAACCCACTCGACAACCTCCTTGCGGGGGCCGAACTCCAATGCGATAATATCGTAACGTCGTCCGTTGATTATATTGCGTACTATCACATTCTCCATACGACCGGGTTCAAATCTCGCCTCTACTTTGGCATCCACCACATTAAATGTGAGATACTCCGAAAATAGCGTTGAATTACGATCCATAATGAGCGATCCATCCACCCAATCGTAATCGTGATTGCCCGTGCAGGCAATGTATGGCAACACCTCTGCCGTTGGAGCCGTAAACTCGCGGAATACATCGTACTGACTTCGCAAATTATTCTCCGTAATATCTCCCGTCTGCAATACACACTTGATATTTTTACCGTGCTGTTGTTGCGACCATATCCAGTCCATCGTATCGCGATAGTACGAGAAGTAATCCGAGATATTGGTGTAGCACTGCAGATCGCCAAGCACAATAATATACTCCGAATCACTCTTCAGCACCGAGTCAGCCTCGACCATTGTCGGATGATAGTCGGGATCTGCGGCATTAATCTCACACGAAGTGGCCAAAACAAGAACAGCCAGGATAGCCGTCAGCCACATAGGTCTCTTTAAGGATCTTTCTCTCATATTTGGGTTTTAGGTTAGTCGTTTATGTTTATCGTCCTTTATACATCTCTTCGTAATACTTTTCGTACTCTCCCGAGGTAATGTTGTTCATCCACTCCTCGTTATCGAGATACCAGCGCACAGTACGCTCAATACCCTCCTCGAACTGCAGCGATGGTTCCCAGCCCAACTCCTTTTGCAGCTTTGTGGAGTCGATCGCATAACGCATATCGTGTCCGGCACGATCCGTTACGAAGGTTATCAAATCGAGTGACGCACCCTCCTCGTTACCCAGCAGACGATCGACGGTCTTGATGATCACCTTAATCAAATCGATATTCTTCCACTCATTGAAGCCTCCGATATTGTAGGTATCAGCCACCTTGCCCTTATGGAAAATCAGGTCGATAGCGCGAGCGTGATCCTCCACATATAGCCAGTCGCGCACATTCTCGCCCTTGCCATATACGGGCAGCGGTTTACGGTTGCGGATGTTATTGATAAAGAGCGGTATCAACTTCTCAGGGAATTGATAGGGACCGTAGTTATTTGAACAATTCGTCACAATGGTCGGCATTCCGTAGGTGTCGTGGAAGGCGCGTACAAAGTGATCCGACGAGGCCTTGCTTGCGCTGTATGGCGAGTGAGGATCGTACTTCGTCGTCTCGTAGAAGAACTCCTTGCCGTATGCCAAATGATGCTCCTCGGATGAGGCCGTCGTCGAGAATGGTGGCTCAACGCCCTCAGGATGTGTAAGTTTCAATGCGCCATACACTTCATCAGTCGATATATGGTAAAAACGCTTACCCTCCCACTCGCCATTCCAATAGACCTTGGCAGCCTGCAACAACGAGAGCGTTCCCATCACATTGGTGCGAGCAAACGTGAAAGGATCCTTTATCGAGCGATCGACGTGGCTCTCTGCTGCGAGGTGAATAACTCCATCAATATCATACTCACGAAAAATCTCACACATACGCTCATAATCGCAGATATCAGCCTTTACGAAGTGGTAGTTCGGCTCATTCTCAACATCTTTCAGATTGGCCAAATTGCCTGCATATGTCAACTTATCGAGATTTATGATTCTATACTCGGGGTATCTCTTCACAAAAAGACGCACAACGTGATTTCCAATAAATCCAGCACCGCCCGTGATAAGTATATTTTTCATTATCTGTGTTCGTTTTAAGATTGTTGAGTCTGCTGCGCCACAATTCGCTTCAGACAATAATACATCGACTCTCTCCAATGGGGGATCTCCACACCGAACGTACGCTTGATCTTACTCTTGTCAAGCACCGAGTATGCGGGGCGTTTCACCTTCGAAGGGAACTCATCGCTGTGGCAGGGCGAGATCTTACACTCTCGGTGTCCCATTGCCGTTGCAATCTCCTGCGCGAAGTCATACCACGAGCAGACACCCTCGTTCGAGAAATGATACACGCCTTCATTGCCTGCATACATATCGCCCTCGATAATTGAGAATATCGTCAGCGCCAAATCTCCCGCATAAGTAGGCGTTCCGACCTGGTCGAAAACTACGTTGATAGCAGGCTTCTCCTTCGTCAGGCGCAACATCGTCAGCAGGAAATTCTTGCCAAACTCAGAGTATAACCACGCCGTGCGAATGATGATAGCCTTACATCCTACCTCCGCAATAGCCTGCTCACCGTGCAGCTTCGTACGGCCATAAGCACCAAGCGGATCAAGCGGCATTTCCTCCGTGCGAGGAGTATTTCCCTCACCACCAAAGACATAGTCAGTCGAGATATGGAATAGTGTTCCATCCACCTTCTTCATTGCCTCGGCCAAGTTTCTCACCGCCTCGGCATTTATACGCTCAGCCGTGGGCTCATCCTCCTCGGCTCGATCGACATTGGTGTAGGCAGCGCAATTCACAATGATTTGGATACCATTCTGCTCGACAAATGCAGCTACTGCATCGCTATCGGTAATATCCAATTCGTCAATATCGGTAAAGATATATTCATTGGGCGCAACAGCACCGAGAATTCGCATCTCCATACCGAGCTGTCCATTAGCTCCCGTTACAAGTATCTTTTTACTCTGCATAGTAATCTACGTTATAATCAAACAACTCCTCAGCCTCGCTCAACAACGGATGGGCCGCATCCTTAGCCGAGAGCAGTATATCCTCCGCCTTGAGCCCCCAATCGATTCCAATCTCTGGGTCATTCCAAGCGATAGCACCCTCCGACTGTGGGGCATACAAATTATCGCACTTATACTGAAACACCGCCTCCTCGCTCAACACCGAGAATCCGTGAGCAAAGCCACGCGGGATGAAGAGCTGGCGATGATTCTCCTCCGTAAGCTCTACGGCAACATACTTTCCGAAGGTCGGGCTGCCACGACGAATATCCACCGCCACATCCAACACTCGACCCTTAACCACACGCACCAGCTTCGACTGTGCGTCCTTGCCCTTCTGGAAATGCATACCTCGCAACACGCCATAACGCGACTTGCTCTCGTTGTCCTGCACGAACTTTACAGGGCGTACCTGCTCATCAAAGCGCTTTTGCGAGTAGCTCTCAAAGAAGTATCCACGCGCATCACCAAACACATCAGGCTCAATGATCACCACATCCTCGATCGAAGTCTTTATAACCTTCATCGCTTTACCTCCTTTCGCTTATGTTTGAGCTCATCGACAACCTTCAGCAGATATTGACCATACTGATTCTTGATCATCGGCTGCGCCAACTCCACCATCTTCTGCTCCGTAATCCATCCGTTACGGTAAGCTATGCCCTCCAGGCACGCCACCTTCAAACCCTGACGTTTCTCGATAACCTCCACGAAGATCGAGGCCTCGGCCAGTGAATCGTGCGTACCCGTATCGAGCCACGCAAAACCACGCTCAAGGGTCTGCACCTTCAACTCGCCCTGCTGCAGGAATGCCTGATTAACCGATGTAATCTCCAACTCGCCACGAGCAGATGGCTTTATATTCTTTGCAATATCAATCACCTTGTTGGGATAGAAGTATAGGCCCACGACAGCATAATTTGATTTGGGACACGCGGGCTTCTCCTCAATCGAGATGCAGTTACCCTCCTCGTCAAACTCCGCTACGCCATAGCGCTCGGGATCATCTACCCAATAGCCGAAGACGGTAGCTTTCTGATCCTGCTCGGCCGTGCGCAGGGCCTCACGCAACATTCGCGAAAAGCCTGCACCGTGAAAGATATTATCACCCAGCACCAGACAGGCTGCATCGTCGCCAACGAACTTCTCGCCGATGATAAATGCCTGAGCCAATCCGTCGGGCGACGGTTGCTCGGCATACTGAAACTCCACGCCGTAATCCGATCCATCACCCAACAGGCGCTTGAACGCAGGCAGATCCTGCGGCGTTGATATGATCAAAATCTCGCGTATGCCGGCCAACATCAAAACCGAGATGGGATAATAGACCATAGGTTTGTCGTATATTGGCAATAGTTGCTTACTAACGCCCTTTGTGATCGGGTACAATCGAGTACCGCTACCACCTGCTAAGACAATGCCTTTCATAAATCCTCTATTCGCTGTAAAAAACTATTTGGGATATACGCCGTAGCGACTGCAACCACACCCTCGATACGAACTATCAATCGTCTGTCGCCCTTGACTCGGTGAATATACCCTTCGGCACCTTCGAACGGGCCACCCGTAACACGAACGTGAGTACCCTGCTCGAAATTTACCACATCTTCACCGATGTACTCCAAACTCTGTTCCCCAGCCGACGTTACGAGCATAAAAATATTCATCTCGTGATCGCTAATGGGCGCAGGGCGTTTTGCTTCACGGTCGTAATAGAGCATAAACGGAGTGGTGTTCTTCAGTCGCTTCTGCAAATCTTGCAGATATTGCTCCGATGCGTAAGCAAACATCAAAGATGATATGGCAGGTTCGCGGCGTTTCACAGTTCGATTTCCGAGTTTAACTTCACGCTCTACTGTGGGGATATAGTATCGGATGTCGTCCTGCAATAGGAATTGCTCTACGCTATATACGCGATTGTAAAACACTTTCAGCGCGTACCATCTGTTCTGTTGGATATTTTCCTGCGTAGAAGTCGTTGACATATTGACACAATCTATAATCCCCCGCTGCGCATAGCAAATTTGCCTACACAACAAGCCACTCAAGGATCGACCGCTGATTCTCGGCTCACGACTCCATTCCGTCCCGGAACTTATATCGGATCCCCACTCACGCAAATACAAGGAAATTACCTCGCGCGCGTATATCACGACAAAAATAGGTTTTTTTTGGGCAATTCCCAAACTTTCCAACCCATACTTTGACCAAGAAGCGAATTTTATCAGATTATTCTCGTGTTTTTGAAAGCAAATTACTTCTCAACACACAAGCCCAGAGAAATAAACACAAAAAAAAGACGATTCTTCCGAATCGTCTGCTATTGCTAAACTTGCGGTGCGTAGGGGACTCGAACCCCTGACCCCGTGCGTGACAGGCACGTATTCTAACCAGCTGAACTAACGCACCATTGCTGATTGCGAATGCAAAGGTAGTACAAAAATCTGAATCTGCAAATTTTTCGCAACTTTTGTGCTAATATTTTTTCAAGATTCTACACTCTGTTTTTACAACATTTTGCAACTCTTACACTTAGTATTTTGCCAGTCGCATCTATAAATTTACTCTCTTTTGAGTTCAAAGAGTGTAATTTCGGGTCTCGCGCCTATTCTCATAGGATAAAGTACATACCCCACTCCATCATTTATGTAAAGCCACCTCCCGTCTTCTTCATACAATCCGCTCCAGCGTTTGTATTTCACTCTTGAAGGCGAAATTCCACGTTTGCCAATAGGCAATTTCATCTGCATAGAGTGAACGTGCCCCGAGAGAGTCAAATCTGCAAGCTGCTTATCCACAATCACATCCCATAACTGAGGAATATGCACCAACGTAATACTAAAACTCCCCTCAGCCACTCCTTCATACGCTCCCTCAATCGCCACATCGGGAATATTTGCCGAATGGCGATACTCCTGCAACTCGGGCGTAAAAGATATTCCTGTTAGCGCGATAGAGTCGTCACCACGTCTAATGTGTATCGTCTCATCCTCGAGTACTCGCCACCCCATTTTTCGCTGCGCCTCAATGACCCATTGTGCGCTTACTGCAGGCGGGAGAGATATAGAATCTTTGATATAAACTCCTATGTCGTGATTACCCATTACCGAGTAGATACCATCGTGCGCTTTCAACTTCGCAAGACGCTCCAGAACATCATCCGTAAGCTCGCTACAACGTATGTCAACCAGATCTCCCGTAAAGGCAACCGCATCAGCTTCGAGTCCATTACAAATGCTTATTATTTCATTTAACTCTTGCTGCTGACAAATCATATTAACGACGTGCAAATCAGATATTTGTACTATTTTATATCCATCGAAAGTTTCAGGCATTTTCCCCGACTCTATCACAACCCTCCGCACCTCATAATCGGTGCGTGTTACAGCCATTCCATAGACAAAAATCGCCACCGCCAAAACGCTCACAATAGCTCCTGCGACCCGCACCCAAATGTTACCGAAAAACGCTATCGCAATCATCACCGGGAGCCGCGCTATCGACAGTACTACATAGGCCCAAACAGCCCACAACATCCCCACCGACAACCACGTCGGATTGTCACGCAAGAACAACGCAAACGCCATCACCAGAAACGGCAAAACATCCGTCAGCCACAGCACCGCCAGCCATCTCCTCCGCGCAACCGAACTTATATCAAAGCTATTAACCACTCGTCGATCGACCCATAACATCACGAGCGAGCACGCAAGCAAAATCCAAATCATACGTTCAAAATCTCTTTGGCATAGGAGTTGCAAAAATCGAGCTTGAATAACTCCCGAGCAAGAAAACTTGCTACAAAGATAGATTAAAAAATTGTTTACTAAACTGTTTTACTATGAAACGTTTTCTACTTATTTCGATTCTTGTCTCTTCGATTGGCGCTATGGCCCAATCTCGCGGACACACCCATCGGCACGACTCCCCGACAATCTACGTAATCTCATCTGCTCATAGCGATGACGGATGTTATGACGAACAATCATT
>JAFOEH010000032.1 GCA_017380275.1 Alistipes sp. | reverse complement strand
ATGGTGTAGTCGGGAGCGGTAGCGGTGGGGTTGTTAGTCGGGGGCATACTTGATGAGCCGAACCCACTGCGACCCGATGTCTTCACCTCGCCCTCGTTACCACTGCGTGAGGGATTTGTAGCCAACTCAGCAAGACGCTTTGCTGCGAATGCCTTGTAGCTCATTCCTGCGTTGGGACCCTCGGTGATGGTCATCTCGTCGCTGTAAAGGTCGAATGCTAAAGGTGTGGCGTACGACGACTGCGAGTCCATCAATCCGCCTACCTCGCCTGTCTGGATTGAGATCGAACGTGTCATACCCGTTGCAGGATCGATGTAAGCCTCGTTGAAGGCGCGCTTGCCAGCCTCATAGCGGGCGCGAAGCTCGGTGGCATACTCCTGCTCACCGATCACGTCGGCCATAATCGCGGTGCGATAGACCATTGCAAGGTAGATTGCGTTGTTGCAAATATCGCTTGATGTGCGCGAATCGACACTCAGCCAGTCGGCCAGACCACTCGTGCGCGATGATAGAGCCTCAAAGCCGGGCACTTTGTAGTGGTGCATACCGTCGAGCCACTGCTTCATCGCCTCGAAGTTCTCGACAATGATCTGTCGATCACCATACTGCTGATATACCTGCCAAGGCACCATACATACGGCCGCAGCCCACGTCGATCCATCAGCAAACGAAGTATCGCGTGTGCGAGAGTATGTCGGAACGGTGCTGCCGATACCTCCTGCCGGTGCACCATCACGACCGCCTACGCCCTGATCGTTGCGCAGAGCCACCATCCACTGGCGGAAGAAACTCTGCACGTCGGCATTATACGAAGCTGTGCGCGAGTATGCCTGTGCATCGCCTGTCCAGCCCATACGCTCGTTACGCTGCGGACAGTCGGTCGGAATCGAGAAGAAGTTTCCGAGCTGGCTGCGCTGGATATTCTTGAAGAGCTGGTTGATCATTCTGCCCGAATCGTCGCTCGTTACGCCGACGTACTCGCCCGAAACCCTCTCCGATGAGAGTACAATACCCTTCACACACTCAAGCGGCAGAGCCGACGTACGGCTCGGAGTAGTGATCTGAATGTATCGGTAACCGCGATAGGTGAAGTGTGGCTCGATCACCACCTCGCGCGTCTCGTCAGCCTTCGATGCGGTGTAGAAGTCGGTGGCCATAGCGGCGCGATAGGTGTCGTGCAGTACGCGACCAGCCACGCCTGCGCGGTAAGTTCCGTTTGCACCATATAGCGACTCGTAGGTTACGCCGGCGGGGGTTGCCACGTTGGGCGAATCCTCATTTCCGGGGTAGATCTCCTCACCGAAGCGGAGCATCACCACATCACCCTCCTTGAGCGTTCCAGCGGGCAGCGTTACTGATGGAACGCCAACCATCGCCACGCCCATATCGTAGGTGTAGGTTGTGCCTCGCTCGCTGTGTGTCTTCAGCACACGTTGAGCCTCAAGGCGCTCCACCTCGCGGATGGGACGGTCGCGGCGTGCCACGATTGAGAAGTTGAGCCACTCGCGCGGAGCGATAACCTCGGGCGTTGACCAGCCCTCTGCGGCGTAGCCATTCTCGTTCCAGCCTGCGATCGAAGCCTCCTTCTGGGCATTGTAGCGCTGACCTTGGAACATACTTGCGTGCTCGATCGGACCATTCTTATAGATCTTCCACGTTGCAGGATCACTCACGATTGTCTGCTCCGTACCATCCTCATAGCTTACTACCATCTTGGCCATCAATGCCTCGTGATCGCCCCAGAAGTTGTAGTTGGCGGGGGTGAAAGTCATATATCCGGTAAAGAATCCAGGACCAACGATAGCGCCGAGCGTATTGTCGCCCTTCTTGAGCATCTCCGTCACGTCGTAGGCGTGGTAGGTCAGCGTCTCACGATACTGGCTCATACCTGGGTTGAACCAATCTTCACCTACGCGCTTTCCGTTGATGAAGAACTCGTATGCACCCATAGCTGTGAGGTAGAGCTTCGCCTTTGCAATCTTCTTCTCGGCTGCGAACTCGGTGCGTAGCATCGTGAGCGATGCGTAGTGGCTCGGGTCGGCATAGCCAAACGTGCCACCAGCGACAGAAATCTTCTCGCCATCGACGCTCACGCCCTTTATCGACTTGAAAATATCGTACTTAGCACCCGTCTTTGCATCCAGCAGCGGCATTACATTGCCCTGACCGATGTTCATCAGTGCGTACTCCTCAAACTCCGCCTTCGCACCCTCGGGCACAGCAAAACCTACCGAGTTGAGGTTGGGGAAGGTATTGAAGTTATTGCCCGAACGGCCGAGTGGCGTTACGATGAATGAGGTAACGGGGCGGCGTCCACCGCTGTCGAGAATGAGCTGCTCGCCATTGATCGTAAGCGCGATGTCGCTGGCATTGGCACGCACCTGAATGTCAATCTGCTCGCGCGCATTGGCTGCCGTGATCAGACGGTTGAGGTTGGTGGTGGGGTAGCTCTCTTTCGAGATGGT
>JAFOEH010000244.1 GCA_017380275.1 Alistipes sp. | reverse complement strand
GCCAACGATAAGGCAATTTGTGACCTCCAGCACCGATGTCAGTAGTCATATCCATAGGTGTGCCCTCGTAGTGGTCGCGCATGGCATCGAAGACCTGCTTTGGCGAGATTTTGCTTGTAGGCTTAACCCACAAAGGCATGCGGTTCGAGGGGTTGTGGCCCATAGCATAGTCGAGGTATTTGTCCATGCCGTCGGTGAACATGCGGAAGAAGCTCCAAACACGGGCCTCGCAACCGCGCATTGCACTGAAATCCAGCGGAGCATAAGCATCGGCAAATGAGAACTCCTCATCCTTGCCAGAGAAGTAGCCCTTCTCGCGTGCCAATGAGATGACATCCTCGGCGTAGAGGCAGTTCTCGGGGTCGTTCAGCGGGAAGGTGGTGATGCGAGCCTGATTGGCGTGGGCGCAGATGTAGCCATCGGGGACGCGACGTGCTACCCATACGATACCCTTCTTGCCGGGGCCCTTGCCGATAAGCTCCATAATCCAAGCCTCGTTCTGGTCGGCGATAGAGAAGCTCTCGCCGCTTGAGTAGTAACCGTAGGTAGAGGTCAGCTCGACGATGATGTCGATGGCCTCGCGAGCGGTCTTGGCACGCTGGAGAGTGATGTAAATGAGTGAGCCATAGTCGATAAGGCCCTCGGGGTTGCGCAACTCGCCACGGCCGCCGAAGGTGGTCTCGGTGATGATTACCGAGTGCTCGTTCATATTGCCGACGGTCGAATATGTGGTCTGAGCCTGTGCGATGTCGCCCAGATACTTGCCCGTATCCCACTCATATACCGACATCAGCGGCTGAAACTTCTTGGCGGGGTTGTGCTTGTAGAGTGCGCCGTAGAGCTGGTGAGAGTCGGCGGCGTAGGTTACCATCACCGAGCCGTCGGTCGAAGCACCGCGCGTGATGATGAAGTTGGTGCAGGCCAGGGCGGGTGTCGCAACTGCGGCCAAGGCGAGCATCATTGAAGTGAAAAGTTTTTTCATTGTTATAAATTTTTGGTTATTGAATTTTTAGGCCAATTAGAGAGTCAAAGATAGAAAAAATAGGCGTAAAATCCGAAAAAATATGTAATTTTACACTATTAAATATAGTATTATGTCGATTGGAAGTGAGATAAAGCGTTTGCGCGGATTGTTACCCGAGCGAGTGAAGTTGCTTGCGGTGTCGAAATTTCACCCCGCAGAGGCTATTGTTGAGGCCTACCAGGCAGGACAGCGAGCCTTCGGGGAGAGTCGCCCGCAGGAGCTGAAGCAGAAGGCCGAGCTACTGCCGAAGGATATAGAGTGGCATATGATTGGCCATCTGCAGACCAACAAAGTGAAGTACATTGTGCCGTTCGTGCATCTGATTGAGTCGTTGGATAGCGAGCGTTTGGCCGAAGAGATCGAGCGTCAAGGGGCTAAGTGTGAGCGTGTGGTGGATTGTCTGTTGGAGATTCACCTGACGGCGGAGGAGAGTAAGTCGGGCTGGGCGTGGGATGATTTGTTGCGATTTGTTCAGAGCGATGGATTTGCGGCGTTACCCCACATTCGCGTGCGAGGTGTGATGGGAATGGCTACGCTTACAGAGGATGAGGCAGTGATTCGCAGCGATTTTGAGCGCCTGGCGGGTTATAAACAGTTGCTGGAGACCTATTTCGGTGAGGAGTTCGACACTATTTCGATGGGAATGTCGGATGACTACCCCATTGCCGTTGAGTGTGGCTCGACCGAGGTAAGAATCGGATCGACGATTTTTGGACAGCGAGAATATTAAACTTAAAACAACCCTAAATATGGACAGAAAAGAGTTTTTGGCAACTATGGCTGCCATTGGCGGTGCAGCGTTGGTGCCTAAGGCGTCGGCATCGGTGTTGCGCGACGTGGCCGACAGAGTTGAGGCGGAGCAGGGACAGCGCCGTGTGAACCCATCGAAGACGATTCTGATGGGAGATATACACATCTCGGGCGATTTTAACGCCGAGGGCAAGCCTAAGCACTACCCCTACAACCCGATATGTTTCGAGCAGCAGGCGCGCGAGATTCTGGCTATGCGCGAACTGCCGGCCAACCTGATTATTCTGGGTGATGTGGCGTGGGATCACGGTTTGGAGGAGGATTATCGTTATGCGGCTGAGCTATTTAAGCCTCTGCAGCAGGCGGGCATTCGCATAACGATGGCGATGGGTAACCACGACCGTCGCGCTCCGTTCTTCAGCGTCTTTGAGGATCACCTAAAGCAGACGCGAGTTGCAGGTCGTGTAGTGTCTGTGGTGGAGCTTCCAGAGGTGGATTTTGTTGTGCTGGACTCGCTCGATGAGCTGCCCAACCTGAAGCGTGGCGAATCGACAAACGTGGATGGCGAGATGGATCAGGCACAGATTAACTGGCTTACGGGGTATCTTGCGGCCGCCAAGCGACCTGTGATTCTCGGTGCGCATCATCCTCTGAATGAAATGCCCAACCTCGAGGCTGTGATTGCCAAGTCGGATGCGGCGGTGGCCTACATCTATGCCCATTTGCATATCTGGAACAAGGGCGTGAGAATCATCCGCCCGAAGGATCCCAAGCGTATGGTGCCGGCGGTGTGTCTGCCATCGACGTTCTACGGAGATATTGGTTATGCGGTGATGCACACCTCGAAGGAGAAGGCAGTGATTGAGTATTCGTCAAACGGCTTCTGGTGGCCGCAACCGGTGGAGAATCCGCCCAAGGAGTGGGCGCAACGTCAGCAGGATCTGGCGGCAGAAAGATGTACCATATTGTTTTAAGATGTAAGGTTGTGCGGCGGATTGCACAACCTTTTTTTATGGGTGCGGACAATGTTTTGAGGGTTGCGGCGTTATATGTTGAAACAAACTAACGAAGAAACCCTATGAAGAGACTATTGATTGCCGCCGTGGTGTCGCTCGTGCTATTTTCGTGCTCTGCGCCTAAAGATACATTTATATTAAAAGGAGAGATCTCGGGTGCCGTCGAGGGGGAACATATCACGCTCTTGTATCCGATTCTAAAGGATGGCGTGTGGTACGAGAAGGAGTTGGTGACGACGGTCGTTGAGGGAGAGTTTCTCTTTGAGGGGGAGTTGAGGGAAATGACTTTTGCGCATTTGGTGTTTGACAATATGGACGAAGTGCTGCTCTTTATCGAGCCCCGACGGATGAAAATCAATTTGGAGCGTGATCGCGCGTATGATTTTTCGCTGCAAGGTTTGGCGATTGAGAACGAATTTGAGGCTTTTCGTCGATGGATGGGCGAAATTCCGAGGAGTCTGTATGAGGAGAG
>JAFOEH010000243.1 GCA_017380275.1 Alistipes sp. | reverse complement strand
TGTCCCGTAGGGCAACCTATTTTTTTTATTAGAAATTCAAAATTCAAAATTGAATTAATATCTACGTCATTAGATACAGGTATATCCTCCATCAACGGCAATATTCTGTCCATTGACATAGGTGCTGCAGGGCGAAGCGAGGAACAACGCGCAGGTGTCAAGCTCTCCCGCCTTGCCGTAGCGCTGCAGAGGAATATTGCTCTTGGCGATAGCCTGGAAGTAGTCGCTGTCGAGCGTTGCGGTCGTCAGGTCGGTGTAGAAGTAACCCGGGCAGATCGCATTAACCGTCACGCCATACTTGCCCCACTCGGCAGCCAGTGCGCGGGTGAGATTCACCACGCCACCCTTCGCTGCGTGATAGGGTGCGCTACCCACAATCATATTACCCACAAGACCGTACATCGAAGCGATGTTGATCACGCGGCCGTAGTTAGCCTTAATCATCTCCTTGCCGAACTCGCGTGCGCATACGAACGTGCCGAACAGGTCGATCTGCATCTCGTGCTTGAACTGATCGTCCGTAATCTCCTCAGCGGGGCCTACGGCACCCGTGCCGGCGTTGTTCATCAGAATATCGACGCGGCCGAAGCGCTCCATCGTAGCGGCAACAGCAGCCTTAACCTTCTCCGTATCAGTAATATCGCAAGCAAAGGGGAGCACATCCACGCCAAACTCCTCCTCGATAGCCTTGGCGTTCTCCTCAAGCAGATTCATTCTTCGTGCGAGCAAAACCAGATTAGCACCCTGATTTGCGAAAGCCTTGGCCATCTGAAGGCCTAGACCCGTAGATGCGCCCGTTACAACGGCGACTTGTCCCTTAAGATCGAAATAGTTTTTCATAGCAACTATATTTATATAATGTATATATTTGGTTTGACCTATCGGCCAGCGCCCCACCTAAAAGGGCATCGATGGTCAATGATTTCTCAAAGATATTGATAATTTTTAATAAATAGCAGCTTGGGGAGCAAAAAATATACCCCCAAAGGCCATATTAACCATTTGGGGGTAGTGTCGTTTTATTGATATTTGAGCTTAAATCTTGCCCAGAGCCTCAAATCCCTGCCCATAAACTCCCATAACGGAGCCCATCGTACAGAAGGCGTTGGAGTCGATGCGGTGGGCGATCTTGAGCACCTGCGAAGCGTCGCGCTTGCGCGTTACGACCATCACGATCTTGCACTCGTTCTTGGTGTACCAGCCCTTGCCGTCGATCACCGTGACACCGCGATGGGCCTCGTGGTTGATCGCATCGGCGATGGCCTCATAGTGGGGCGAGATGATGAAGATCTGGCTCGACTGCTGGTTACCCGACTGAATCAGATCGACCGTGTAGCCGAATACAGCAACCATAATATAACCGTAGATTACCGTTGCGATACCCGTTGCCAGGTCGGGTGCGATGAAGAGCGAACTGCCGATAATGAAAAAGTCGCTCGTGATCACGATCTTGCCGTAACTAACTGTCTTGTATTTGTTTATAATCATCGCCACGATATCCGTACCACCCGTCGAGCCGCCCTGGCTGAAGCTCAGCGCTACGCCTCCACCGGCCAATACCGCGCCGAGGATTACGAGCAGGATGTTGTGCGAGTCGATGTTCTGGGTGTAGATCGCCAGAATATTTTCGGGCAGGACTGCGCCCACAACGTCCATCGCAATAGAGAGCACGATGATGCAGTAGATGGTCTTGATTCCGAAGTTCCAACCTACGATGAAACCTGCCACGATGAGCAGTATGGCGTTGATGATAAAGACAAGCGTACCGATCGAGATGGCGGGGAGCAGAGCGTTGAGGATCATCGAAAGACCCGTTGCGCCGCCGCCCATACCTCCTACGGGGATCACGCAACCTACCCATCCCAGAGCGTACATAAACATTCCCAGAGCCATCAGCAAATACTCCTTGATGCCTACGGCCACCTTTGTTAATGTGAGATTCATAACCTAACTCCTTATAATTTGAAACCTAAAATGCGTTAATGTGTGAAAATTGATATCTTTATCACTTTGCGGGCGCAAATATATTAAAAAAATCGCCTTGGTGTACATTTTTCTCCTCCAATCTTCGGTCGAGCATCGCCAAAAGTTCCTCGTTGCGCACCAATCCCCACCCTGCGGTGTGGTGGTAGCGGGGTGGTGCTTCGCCCGCAAATCGCTCTACGACGATGTCGGGCCTGAGGCGACGTAGGATTTCGATGAAGAGTTCGATGTACTCCTCCACGCTCCAGAAACGGAATCGCTCGGGGTGAGCGTCATACTCGGCGGCCAGCGCCGTCCCGCGAAAGAGTTGGAGTTGATGGAACTTGATGGTGGTGAGCGGCAGCGAGTTTATCCGCTCCACCTGCTCGATGAGCATCCGATCGCTCTCGCCCGGCAGGCCGAGGATGAAGTGCGCTCCGCAGTGAATCCCCCGCTCGGCCGTCTGACGGATTGCCCGCTCGGCCGTTGCGAAGTCGTGGCCGCGGTTGATGCGAAGGAGTGTAGCGTCGTAGCACGACTCGACGCCATACTCTATGGCGACGTACTTCTGGCGGGCGAGCGATGAGAAGTAATCGAGCTTCTCCTCGTCCACGCAGTCGGGCCGAGTGCCCACTACGATGCCTGCCACCGATGGGTGCGAGAGGGCCTCATCGTAGCACTCGCGCAGACGCTCAAGTGACGCGTAAGTATTTGAGAATGATTGAAAATAGACAAGATACTGCTCCGCCTTGCGGTAGCGGCGACGATGGAATTCGATGCCCTCATCGATCTGCTGCGTGATGCTCTTCGAGGGGTTGCAGTAGGAGGGCGTGAAGGCGGCATTGTCGCAGAATGTGCAGCCTCCCGTCGAGATCAGCCCGTCGCGGTTGGGACAGCTGAAGCCCGCATTCACCGTAACCTTTTGCATTCGCTGGCCGAACGTACGTCGAAAATATGCCGCGTAGGAGTTAAAGCGGCGCTCGTCGCCCCAGGGGTAAATCATTCTTGCTCGGGCTTGTTATTTCTTCTCTTCTTTGTCTTTGCTCGCGGTGGCATACATCGCAGCTAACGCCTCGTCGAAGCGGCCCGTCATAAGTGTAAGCGAGTAGTTATCGCCTTCATATGAGGCCATTATCATCTGGTTCTTCTTCTTTCCTTTGTGGAAGAAGACTCGTGCGTTCTCGATGTCCTCCGTATCGATAGGCTCAAAATCATCTATCGTCAAACTCTTCATAGCCGTTGCGAAGGCCTGCTTGTCGGCGCTACTGCACTCCGACATATCGAGGAAGGCCATCGACGATATGTGCTTGAGAAACTCCATAGCCTCGCGGGGCATATCCTCGTCCTCGTCGGCAAAGGCCAGGGCTATTTTCATCAGTGCGCCCGGTATTTTGATTACCTCGGCACCCTTCTTGTCCTCGAATTTTTTTACGACCTCATCGAATGTCTGAGCATATGCCTCACCCTGCAGGACTCCAATTATAAGGGTGATAAGTAGAAGGAGTTTTTTCATAATGCTAGTTGTTGTTTTGCAAAAGTAACTATTTTGCAAAGAAAAATGTTATCGTGCCCCGTTTTTATTCTCGAAAATTCTTATATTTGACTTCCGATGCCACTCTATGCCGACATAGTCCTTCCGCTGGCGCAGCCAGCCTACTGCTTCTCCGTGCCCGATGGTGCGGAGTGGGAGTCGTTGGGCGTGGGCGATGCCGTTGCGGTGCAGTTCGGACAGCGGAACATCTACACGGGCATCGTCTGGCGACTGCACAGCGAGCCGCCACAGCTCAAGCGCATCAAACCCATAGGCCGACGCTTGTACGACAGGCCGCTGCTGGATGCGAAGCAGATGCAGCTGTGGGAGTGGATGGCCGATTATTATATGTGTACGCTGGGCGAGGTTATGCGTCAGGCGTTGCCCTCGCTCATCAAGCCGCGCGGCCGCTCGGCGGAGGAGTTCTCGATGCAGGAGTTCTCTCCCCGCACCGAGAAATATATTTCATTGCGCAAAGAGTGGCAGGACGCGGAGCGATTGACGCAGGAGGCTCGACGCATCGAACGCCGTGCCCCACGCCGAAGCGCAATTCTCTCAGCATTAGCCTCTAACAACGATTTAACCTCTGGCGCTGGCCTTCTGCCGCGCCGACTGCTCGACTGCGATGCTGCGCAGATTGCGGCCCTCTGCAAGGGCGGTTACATCGAGATTGTGGAGCGCGAACGCACCGTCGAGCGCGATATGGATTCGCCGTTCATCCTGCCCCAGCTCACACCCGCACAGCAACGTGTCGTGGAGGGGATCCACGCAAGCCGCCGCGAAGGTCGTGGCGTACATCTGCTGCGCGGAGTTACGGGTTCGGGCAAGACCGAGATATATATGACGCTGATGGCCGAGACGCTCTCGCGCGGTGGCGATGTGCTGCTGCTCGTGCCCGAGATTGCCCTCACGGGGCAACTTATCGAGCGCCTGGAACGTGTCTTTGGCTCGCGCGTGAGTGCCTACCACTCCAAACTTACGATGTTGCGCCGTACGGAGACATTCCTGCGACTGACGCATAGCTCGGGTGGCGAGTTGGTAGTCGGAGCGCGCTCAGCGCTGTTCCTGCCGTTGCGCCATCTGCAACTTGTCATCGTCGATGAGGAGCACGACTCGAGCTATAAGCAGAGCGACTCGGCTCCCCGCTATCAGGGGCGCGATACTGCTATCGTGCTGGCCTCGTTGTATGGGGCGCAGACTCTCTTGGGTAGTGCCACCCCCTCGCTCGAGAGCTATGCCAATGCCGAGTGGGGTAAGTATGGATATTCGCTTCTGGCTGAGCGTTATGGCGATGCGAGAGAGCCGCGGATAATCATCTCGGACACGATGCGCTCGGTCAAGCGAGGCGAGCGACGCACCCACTTCAATCAAGTGCTAATCAACGCCATAGGCTCGGCCCTAGAACGCGGCGAGCAGGTGATGCTGTTCCAGAATCGTCGCGGCTTCGCTCCTTACGTTCAATGCAGCGGCTGCGGCTGGACGCCGCGCTGTCCCAACTGCAACGTGACGCTCACCCATCACCGCTCCAACGGCCGTATGGAGTGCCACTACTGTGGTCATACTGAGCCCGTGCCGCACTTCTGTCCGCAGTGCGAAACGGCCGACCTGAAGGGTATGGGCTTCGGCACGGAGCGCATCGAGGAGGTTGTGGCGGCACTCTTCCCATCGGCTCGCGTGGCTCGACTCGACCGCGACACCTCCACTTCCGAGAGCGCCTACAATCGCATCATCCGCTCCTTCGAGTCGGGGCAGACCGATATTTTGGTCGGCACGCAGATGATAACCAAGGGTTTCGATTTTGGTCGTGTGGCTGTGGTTGGCGTTCTCAACGCCGACAACCTGCTGCTCTCGCCCGACTTCCGCTCCTCGGAGCGCGCCTACCAGCTTATGACGCAGGTGGCAGGACGTGCAGGCCGTCGCCAGAGCGAGGGTGTGGTCATTGTGCAGACCTCCGAGCCCGACAACCAGACCATCGGCTTTGTGGCGCGTGGCGACTACGAGGCTATGGCGCGTGTGGAGCTTGCCGACCGCCACGCCTTCTGCTACCCGCCCTACTCCCACATCATACAACTCACCCTGCGCGAGAGCGATCTGCAGACTTTGCGACGTGCTACGGCTCACTTGGCAGAGCGACTGCGTAGCCGTTTCGGAGCGCGTGTGGCCGGTCCCGTAGCACCACCCATCGACCGCATCCGAGGCGAATATATCCTGCGCCTGATGCTAAAGGTGGAGAATGGCCGCTCGCTCAAACGTGCGCGCGAGCTGCTGCGCGAGGAGTTGCAGGCGGCAGCAAAGAGTGCTGATTTCAAGCGAATTATCATATCCGTAGATGTCGATCCTCAGTGATATAATCACCGACCTGCGCTCGCTCGTCGTGCCCCGCTCGTGCCCTATCTGTGGCGGTGCGATGCCGCGAGGAGAGACGGTTGTCTGCACCGCGTGCGAGGCCACCGCTCCGCTCACTATGCTGTGGGAGGAGCGAGCCAATGCTATGCACGAACGCTTCTGGGGGTTGCTCCCCGTCGAGGAGGCTTCGGCGCTGCTGTGGTATGTCGAGGGCAGTCCGTGGCGTGATGCCGTTCACCGCTTCAAGTATGCGGGGCGGTGGCTCTCGGCCTACGATCTGGGACGCTGGTATGGGGCGCTGCTCAAGGAGAGTGGGGCCTATGCCGATGTCGATGTGATCGTTCCCGTGCCGCTGCATTGGCGTCGCCGTCTATGGCGCGGATATAATCAGGCGGAGTACCTGGCCGAGGGTATGGCCCGCGAGATGGGACTCAAGGTCGATCGTCACAGCCTCTGCCGCTACCGCTACAACGCCAGTCAGACCTCGCAGAGCCACTCGGAGCGTTGGGACAATGTCGAGGGAATCTTTCGTGTCCGCCGTCCTAAAGCGCTGGAGGGTAAGCATATCCTCCTGGTCGATGATGTCTTCACGACGGGCGCAACCATCATCTCTTTGGGCGAGACAATTCTCAAGGCCGTTCCTTCGGCCCGATTGAGCGTAGCCGTTCTGGCCACTACGCGCCGCAGCCTGCGCCTGGAGCAGTAGGTGGAGGAAAAGCCTGTCGCAGAAATTTTCAAATACCAAAAACAGCCTCGCATTGGGCTGAATGGATGGTTTGGGGCGTTATCAACGGTTTTTGATGGGCGGGGTGTTCATAACTTTTCCTCATTTGTATTGTCCGTTGCCCAAAAAATAGCTAATTTTGACTCTCGAAACCAACAAAACTGATAGATCCGATTTTATGGCTAAAGAATATAATCAGTCGGCCAACAACCGTGCCGCTTACGATAAACTCACCGATGCCCCCATCGTGGGCACCGTACCCCCTCAGGCTGTGGAACTTGAGGAGGCTGTGCTGGGTGCGCTGATGCTCGAGAAGGATAGCATCATCTCGGTGCAGGAGTACATCACCCCCTCGGCCTTCTACACCGAGGAGCACCGCCTGATTTTTCAGGCCATCGAGTCGCTCTCGGCCGAGCTTAAGCCCATCGACCTCTACACCGTCACGGAGCGCCTAAAGTCGCGCCGCGAACTGAAGAAGGTGGGTGGTGCGGCCTATCTTGCGCAGCTCACGCAGAAGGTGGGATCGGCGGCCAATGTCGAGTTTCACGCCAAGATCATCGCGCAGAAGTATGTGCAGCGCGAGCTGATCCGCTCCGCAACGGAGATTCAGCGTCGCTCCTACGACGAGGATCAGGATGTGAACGATCTGATCGGATTTGCCGAGTCGGAGATCTTCGCTGTTGCCGAGGGCCACGTCAAGCGTTCGGTGCAGCGTGCCGACGATATTCTGGACAAGGCCCTGAAGCAGATCGAGGAGGCGAGCAAGAACACCTCGGCCTTCAATGGCGTTCCGTCGGGTTTTATGGCTATCGACCGCGTTACGCTGGGCTGGCAGCCGAGCGATTTGATCATCATCGCGGCACGTCCTTCGATGGGTAAGACCGCCTTCGTGCTCTCGATGGCGCGTAATATGGCCGTTGATCACGAGTCGGCCGTAGCATTCTTCTCGCTTGAGATGTCGTCGGTGCAGTTGATGATGCGACTCATCGTGGCCGAGACGGGACTCCCCGGAAACGATATTAAGTCGGGTCGCCTCACGCCCGAGCAGTGGCGCCATCTGGAGAGCGCAACCAAGCCGCTCGGCACGGCGCCTCTGTTTATCGACGATACGCCCGCACTCTCCGTTTTCGAGTTCCGCTCGAAGGCGCGCCGCCTGAAGATCAGCAACGACATCAAGATCATCGTCATCGACTACCTGCAGCTTATGACCGGCAATCAGGATTCGCGCGGCAACCGCGAGCAGGAGGTGGCCTTCATCTCGCGTACGCTGAAGGCTATCGCCAAGGAGCTCAATGTGCCCATCATCGCCCTCTCGCAGCTGAGTCGTGCGACGGAGACGCGTGGTGGCTCGAAGCGTCCGCAGCTGAGCGACCTGCGTGAGTCGGGAGCTATCGAGCAGGATGCCGACATCGTGGCCTTCATCCACCGTCCCGAGTACTACGGCATACAGACCGATGAGAACGGAATGCCGACGGCGGGTATGGCCGAGATCATCATCGCC
>JAFOEH010000242.1 GCA_017380275.1 Alistipes sp. | reverse complement strand
GGCATTTGTTACGAAGTAAGAGTCGATTGATCGGGCATTGAGGCGGTCGTCGGGAGCGGCCTGAATGTAGCTCTGGTAGAGTCGGCCGAAGCGGTTGAAATTGCCGATGTAGCTGCCACCCAAGTAGGTCGAGAGCGAGGAGTAGATGTCGGCAAGGGCGACACCCTCGATCATAGCTTGGCGTTTGTCGATGTCAATGCGGCGCTGGGGTACGTCGGCGCGGAACTGCGTGGTGATGGAGGCGATAGATGGCGACTGGCGGAGGGAGTCCATCAATCGCTCGGTCTGCTGCAATAGATAGCTCGTGCCACGTCCTTCCAAATCCTGCACCTCGAACGTGATGCCCGATGTTACGCCGAGGCCGGGGATGGCAGGTGGAACAAAGGCGTAGGAGTCGGCTTCGGGGACAGCGGCGTAGAGCTTCTCTGTAAGGAGAGTGGAGAGCTCCGACGCGGAGAGTTTGCGTTGATGGCTATCCTTCAGAACGACAAATATGACGCCGCTCGAGGTTGAGCTTACGCCTGCCATAAGGTTGAAGCCTGCGGCCAAGGCGGTGAATTCTACCTCGGGGTGGGTGGCGATGACCTGTTCGATGTGTTGCATCGCAGCGGTGGTGGTCGTAAGTGATGAGGCCTCGGGTGTGGATACAAAGACCATCAAGTAGCCCTGATCCTCGTCGGGCAGGAAGCCTGCGGGGAGCGCGCGCCAGCTGATGAAGATAAGCACGAACGTGGCAGCAACGAAGATTGCCGTTCGGGCGACGTGGGGAAGCAGGCGCGCAGTGAACTCGCCGTAGTGAGAGAAGCTGCGCTCCAACCAGCTGTTGAAGCGTGCGAAAAGTCCCTTGCGTTTGTGCTCCTCACGGCGTAAAAGGATTGAGCAGAGGGCGGGGGAGAGCGTCAGCGCATTGAAGGCAGAGAAGGCGATAGCGGTGGAGATGGTAATTGAGAATTGACGGAAGAGTAGGCCTACGATACCCTCCATAAGTGATACGGGGATGAAGACAGCCAGCAGCACCACTGTGGTGGCGATGATGGGGGAGCTGACGCGGCGCATAGCCTCGCGCGTGGCTTCACGCGGCTCCATACCGTGTTCGAGATTGACTTTGACGGCCTCGACAACGACGATAGCATCATCGACGACCAATCCGATGGCCAAGACTAACGCAAGAAGTGATATGATGTTGATAGAGAATCCGAGCAGCGGAAAGACCGCAAATGTACCCACGATTGACACAGGTATGGCGACCAACGGGATGATGGTCGAACGCCAATCCTGCAGAAAGAGAAAGATGATGGCGATGACAAGCACAAGGGCGATGATTAGCGTGCGGAAGATGTCGCTGATGCCCGCCTTGATGCTTCGGGTGGAATCGACGATGGTGTGGATCGTAACGCCGTCGGGAAAGCGCTCCTCCATCTCAGAGATGAGAGCCTTCACGCGTGAGCCAACCTCGACTGCATTGCTGCCCGGCTCCTGATAGATGACGATAAGGGTGGAGGGATCGCCGTTGATCTGTGAGCGTACGTTGTAGCTCTGGCTTCCGAGTTCGACCTCGGCGATGTTGCCGAGGCGTATCTCGCCGCCATTCTCGTCGAGGGTAATGATGATGGAGGAGAACTCTTCGGGGGTGGTGATCTGTGGCGGAAGGGTTACGGTGTAGGTGTAGACCGCATCGTCGGTCGAAGGCTCGGCACCGAAACGGCCAGCAGGGTAGATGGCGCTCTGCGTAGAGATGGCGTCGAGGACTTGTTGCAGGCTAAGGCCGTAGTAGTGAAGGCGGGCGGGATCAATCCAGATGCGCATAGCGTATTCGCCCGCGCCCATAATGGCGACCTTGCCCACGCCGTTGATCTTCTCGATGCGGTTCTCGAGGTTGATTTGAGCGTAGTTCGAGAGGAACTCATCGTCGTAGCGGCCATCGCTCTGCAGGGCATAGACCATAAGAAAGCCTGTGTCGCTCTTGCGCGTGAGAACGCCCTGCTGCACTACGGCCTCGGGAAGCGAGGCGGTGGCGGCAGAGACGTTGTTCTGGGTGGAGATGGCATCGATGTCGGGCGAGGAGCCTACGTCGAAGATGATTTGCATAGCCATAGTGCCGTCGTTGGCGCTGGTGGTTTGCATATAGAGCATATCGCTCGTGCCCATAACCTGCTCGGCGATGGGGACGGCAACGGAGTTATTCACAGTGACGGCATCGGCGCCGACGTACGAGGCCGAGACCTGCACGACGGGAGGGGTGATGTCGGGGTATTGCTCGATGGCAAGGCGCGAGAGTGACGCTATGCCAAGAAGGGTCATAGCAATAGCTATGGCCATAGCAAAGATAGGTCGTCGTATGAAGAATTCAGCCATTGTTATTCTGCTTTTTGAGGGGTTATACGCATACCCGAGTGGAGTTTGTCTTGGCCTGTGAGGACTACTGTTTCACCCTCGGATATGCCGCTCTTTACGATCCAGTTGCGGCCAACGGTTTCGCCCGTCTGAATGGTGCGCTGCTCTACCGTATTGTCGGGTTTTACAACCCATACAGATTCGATGCCTTGCACCTGCTCAATGGCCATCTGCGGAACAAGAACAACCCGCTCGCGCTGACCGAGCCCTACCTCCACGCGGCCATATTCGCCGCCCTTGAGGCGATAGTCGGGGTTAGGAAATTTCACTACGAGCGTGACTGTTCCGCTCGAGGTGGAGATCTGTTGCGCGGTGTAGTCGTAGATGCCTTTGTAGGGATAGATGGAGCCATCGGCCAACGTGAGGCTTATCTCGGAGAGGAGATCGCGATTTTCGTAGGCAGAACGGTTGCCGGCCTTTTCGAGATAGAGCGAGGTGGGGATCGAAAGGTCGGCCTTAAGTGAGTCGATATTGGAGACTGTTGTGAGGGCCGAGAATTGTGTCGAGGGGCCGACGTAGTCGCCTTCGTGTGCCTTGCTGGCGGCAACGATGCCGTCGATGGGGGAGTAGATGGTGGCGTAGCTCACCTGAAGACGGGCGCTGGTGACCTGTTGACGGGCCGAGCGCACGGAGGCAACGGACGAGTTGTAGGCGGCGGTGTATTGGTCGAGCTGGGAGTCGCTGATGGCGTTCAGGCGTGCCAGGGGGATGGCACGATCGTAGTTGTTTTTGGCCTCGAGAGCTTCGGCTTCGGCAGATGAAAGAGCCGCCTGGGCTGCGAGCAGAGAGGTGTTGAGCAGATTAGACTCAATCGTAAATAGCAGATCGCCGCGACGAACGGGCATACCCGACCGATAGGCTATGCGCTCGAGGTAGCCATCGACGCGGGGTTGGATTACTGCATCGTAGTTGCTACGAAGATGAGTAGTGAACGAGTAGCGCATAATAATGGAGTCGGAGGTGGCGGTGGCGACCTCGACTCGGAGTGGGGCGGCTTCAGGCTCACTCTTGTTATGACGACGGCACGATGTTGCAGAAATGGAGGCTGCGAGGAGTGCTGTCACTGCGGCAGATAAACTGATTCGTAACATAGTGAATGGTTTGATTATGAAACGAATCGGTCAAAAAATATGCCATCTCACACGTTTTGAGGTTTGGGACTATGCCTTGAGGGAAAATAAATTGCGATTTTTGGCTGAAAATTATTTGGTTATTAGAAATTTTCATATATTTGTCAAGGAAACAAACCAATAAAACAATTAGATATGAAAAACTTGGTAGATCAGATTAATGCTCAGATCGAGGTTTTCTCGGTTAATGCAGCTGCTCAGGTAGAGAAGAACAACAAGGCTGCGGGTACCCGTGCTCGTAAGGCTGCGTTGGAATTGACGAAGCTCCTCAAGGAGTCACGTGGAGCATGCCCTGCTCGCCGGTGCAGGCGATCTCGTCCGTGCCGCGCAGCGCGCCGATCATGGACCAGAAGGGGCCCATATGACGCTGGCCCTCGCGGCCGTACTCCTTCACCGTGCCGTC
>JAFOEH010000241.1 GCA_017380275.1 Alistipes sp. | reverse complement strand
GGTGGATGACCTGACGGCCGACAAGGTGGAGATCGTCGTACACGTTGCAAATGACGAGTCGTCGGATAAGACCATCGATGCGCTCTATGCATTCACCTCGTGCGAGGTGTCGATCTCGCCCAATGCCTGCGTGATTGTCGATGACAAGCCCTGCTTTATGGGTGTGAAGCAGATCCTGCGACACTCGGCAGAGCGCACGCGAGCTCTGCTCGGTCGAGAGTTGGAGATTCGTCTGGGTGAGCTGAATGATGCTTGGCACGCAGCTTCGCTCGAGAGGATCTTTATTGAGAATAAGCTATATGAGCTCATTGAGGGCAGACGTACGCCTGAGGAGGCGTATGCAGCCGTGGATAAGGGCTTGGAGCCGTTCAAGAAGTTGCTCCGCCGCGAGGTTACTCTGGAGGATGTGAAGCGACTGACAGAGTTGAAGTTCATCCGTATCTCGCGCTTTGATAAGGATAAGAACGATAACGAGATAAAGCGAATAGAGGAGGATATAAAATCGACGCAGTACGATCTGGATCACCTGACCGACTACGCCATTGCATACTATAAGCGCATCGGTGATAAGTACGGAAAGAAGTATGAGCGTCGTACGGAGATTCGTGAGTTTGACACAATCGAGGCGGCGAAGGTGGCTGTGACCAATGCCAAGTTGTATGTCGATCGTGCCGAGGGATTCTTCGGAATTGGCAAGGGAATGAAGGATGCTGAGTATGTGTGCGATTGTAGCGATATTGATGATGTGATCGTGATCCTGAAGGATGGCCGCTACACCATACGCAAGGTGGCCGACAAGGATTTCTTCGACAAGAACATCCTCTACCTGGGTGTCTTCAAGCGCAACGACGAGCGCACGATATATAACGTACTCTACCGCGATGGACGGGGAGGTGCGATAATGATGAAGCGATGCGCCATCAAGAGTATCACGCGCGACAAGGTGTACGACCTGACGAAGGGTACGCCCAAGAGCGAGATCATATATATGTCGGTAAATCCCAATGGCGAGGCTGAGGTGCTGAAGATATATTTCCGTCCGCGTCCGCGACTGAAGCGTGTCATAACCGATCTGGACTTCTCGACCGTAGCGATCAAGGGCCGTGCGGCAGCGGGAAATCTCTTCTCGCGTTATGGCATCCACAAGATTGCGATGAAGGAGAAGGGTACATCGACTCTCGGTGGCCAGAACATCTGGTACGACGAGGATGTGCGCCGTCTGAATACCGATGGAAGAGGCGAGCTCATTGGCGAGTTCAAGGGTGATGATAAGATTGTGGTGTGGACATCGAAGCACCAATACTACATCACGGGCTTTAATGTGGGACAGCACTTCCCCGATGAGACCGTTCGCGTGGAGAAGTTTGTGGCGGGCCGCATCTATAGCCTGTGCTACTTCGATCGAGAGCAGAACTACTACTATATGAAGCGTTTCCAGCTCGAGGCAAATGATAAGATGCAGTCGTTCTTGGAGGATGAGTCGGCGGCAGATTTCGTTTGCATCACGGGTGTGGAGGGTGCTACGCTGGTGGTGGAGTACAAGGGTGCGCACGCCTCACGTCCGGCTGATGAGGTGGATGTGGATACGTTTGTGGGTGTGAAGAGTCATCGAGCCAAGGGTAAGCGAATTACGACCTACGATGTGGCATCGCTGAGTTTCGTCGAGCCCGAGCCTGCGGCTGAGCCTGACGTTGAGGAGGATGCGGATGCCGAGCAGGAGTCTATGAGCATCGATATGGAGAGCGTTGAGGGCATCGAGACTGATGCTGCGGAGCTGGATGTAGCGGAAGAGGCCGAGGAGTCGGAAAAGGCGGCTATTGTGATTGATCCCGAGCAGTTGAATCTGTTTTAAGTGAGTGGATATGGCCAAGGTGTTTCTGATAGGTTATATGGGTTGCGGTAAGAGTTCGCTCGGTCGTAAACTTGCCAAGATGACGGGGATGCGTTTCGTCGATATGGATGGCGAGATTGAGCAGCGCGAGGGTGCTTCGGTGAGCGATATTTTTCAGTACGAGGGGGAGGAGTATTTCCGTCGTACGGAGCGGGCACTGATCGAGGAGATAGCCCAGTCGGAGGAGAGTCTCGTGGTATCGACAGGCGGAGGAGTGCCGACGTGGAAGGATAATATGGAGCGGATGAACGAAGTGGGACAGACGGTGTACCTGCGTCGTACGGCAAAACAGATCGCCTCGCGCCTGAGTCCGCACGGACGACAGAAGAGACCCAAATTGCGCGGCCTGAATGACGAGGAGCTGGTGGCTTTTATGACCACGAATATGGCCGAGCGTGAGCCCTATTATGCCAAGGCAAGGCATATTGTAGATTGCGCTGAGATGAGTGACGTGGAGTTGATAGAATTGATTAGCAAAACGATAAAAGAGAATGAATAACAACCCGATAGGAGTGTATGATTCGGGCTTTGGCGGGCTTTCGGTGTGGCGTGAGTTGCATCGGGCTTTGCCGCGCGAGTCACTCATCTATCTGGGTGATGGTAAGAATTGTCCCTACGGAACCAAGTCCGAGGAACAGATTCGAGAGCTGGCCGAGAAGGCGGTTGGCGATCTGGTGGAGCGGGGGTGCAAGATGGTTGTGGTGGCGTGTAATACTGCTACGGCGGCAGCAATTGAATACCTTAGAGAACGGTTTTCGCACATCCCGATCGTGGGGCTGGAGCCTGCGGTGAAGCCCGCCTGCGCGATGACGCGCTCGAAGGTGGTGGGTGTGATGGCGACCGAGCGTAGCCTTGAAGGGCGGAAGTTCCTATCGACACTCGAGCGTTATGGCCAAGGCGTTGAGGTGCTGAAGGTTGTGGGCGAGGGTTTTGTGGAGGCTGTGGAGGCCGATGCGGAGCAGGAGCCTCGGACCGAAGAGCTGGTGCGTCGCGCGGTAGAGCCGATGATCGAGCGAGGGGCGGATGTGATTGTTCTGGGGTGTACACACTACCCCTTCCTGGGTGATGTGATTCGTCGGGTTGTGGGTGATCGAGAGGTGGCTGTGATTGACTCGGGCGAGGCGGTGGAGAAACGTGTGGAGAGTCTGCTCGATAAGTTCGATCTGCGATGCGCGGAGGATAACTCTCCGAAGCTGGAGTTCTTGAGTTACGCCGACGAGGAGTATCGCTCTCGATTGGAGCGTAAGGCTCTGCGTTAAATAGGGCGCGGGGTTGCAGAAGTAAGAATTATTCTCTATCTTTACATTACGGGCGTGTGCCCGATTTCATTTGATTATATTATGGCACAACGTGTTAAAAAAACATACGACAAGAGTCGCAGTAAGTCGGCCACGGCGGCATCGACTGAGGCGTCGAATGATAATCTGCTGTGGATGGTGGGCTTCGTGATGTTGATCGTGGGGCTTTTCTCGGTGGTGTCGGTGGTGTCGCACTATATACATTGGTCGTCGGATCTGTCGGCTCTGAGAAACGATCCCGAGCTGTCGGGTGTGGAGGTGCCGTTCGAGAATATATGCAGCAGCGCGGGCGCTATGGTGGCGTACTGGGTGGTGGATCAGTCGTTCGGTGTATTCGGTATTGTGATACCGATTGTGGTGACGATACTCGGATGGCGAATCTTCCGCCGTAAACCGTTGCATATAAATCACTTCGCGCTGAGTGCCGCGCTGGTGCTGATAATGGGATCGCTGACGATGGGTCTGCTTGCCACGCGCACGCATATTCCGCTCGATCTGGGTGGTAGCTTCGGTCAGGCGTGTGCGACGGATTTGACAGGGTTGGTCGGTATGTTCGGTGCTCTGTTGGTACTGCTCACGGGTTGGATTTTGACGGGTGTATTTATCAACCGTAACTTCCGTAGCATTGTCGATGGAATTGGCGATGGCGTGGAGAAGCAGGGCGATAGAGTGAAGCAGGTGGTAGAGGATGTGATTGCGCATCGTCGTGCGGAGCAAGAGCAGGAAATGGAAGAGTCGGTTGAGGCGGAGGTGCCTGCGGAGCAGCCGAGTGAGCCTATGGAGCCGAAGGCGGCGAAGGTGGAGCGGAAGCCTGAACCAGAGTATGTTGTGCAACCTGAGCCACAGAGAGTTGAGCCGGCGGTGGAGAGCGTAGAGCAGCGTCCGATGACGATGAACGAATATTTGGCGGCACGCCGCGATGAGGAGCGTCGCGAGGCGGCATTTGCGAAGGAAGAGCCGGAGTTCTATATCGAAAAGCCAGCAGAGCAGGAGCCGTTGCCGATGCAGAAGGCGGAGCCGGATATTGACCTCGATAAGCTCGATGAGGAGGGCTTTGTTGTGATGCCGAGTGAGGGTGCGAAGCCCAATGAGATAGATGTTGAGGCGTTGTTGGAGCGCGAAAAGAATGAGCGCAGAGAGCGTTTTGAGCGTTCGCTCGACGAGCAGGGTTTTGCCGTTGTTGATGCAGATGAGCCCGTAGAGATGAAGCCCCAACCGAAGGTGGCAGAGCCTATGCCGAGGACTATGGAGCGCTCGTATAGGCAGGATGGAGATGAGATTGTCGTAATGCCTACGGCGGGAGCTGTGGCGCAGCAAGAGAAGGTGACGGAGGTGCAGAGCGAAGTGGCTGACGAGGAGGATCATATCGTGGTTACGGTGCGCGAAAATGAGGTGCGTCAGGTGGCCGAGCAGGATATTGATATGGATTTGTATGACCCGTTGCGCGACCTGGAGAGTTATAAGAAGCCTTATGTTTCGCTGCTGGAGGATTACCGCTCGCCACACAAGGTGAGTGATGCGGAGATTTATGACAACAAGTGCCGTATTCAGGAGACACTCAAATACTTCGGTATTCCGATTGTAGATATTCAGGCGACCGTTGGTCCGACCGTTACGCTGTATGAGATTGTGCAGGCTCAAGGTGTGAAGATCTCGAAGGTGCAGGGCCTGGAGAAGGATATTGCGCAGAGTCTGCGTGCGCAGGGAATTCGTATCATTGCGCCTATTCCGGGACGCGGTACGATCGGAATTGAGGTGCCCAACCGCGACAAGCAGATCGTGTCGATGTACTCGGCGATATGCTCGGAGGAGTTCCAGAGAGCGAAGATGGAGCTGCCCGTAGTGATTGGACGAACGATTCAGAATGAGAACTTTACATTCGATCTGGCTAAGTTGCCTCACTTGTTGGTGGCAGGTGCTACGGGACAGGGTAAGTCGGTGGGTCTGAATGCGATAATCACGTCGCTGCTGTACAGCAAACACCCTGCGCAGCTGAAGTTTGTGATGATCGACCCGAAGATGGTGGAGTTCTCGGTTTATAACAAGCTCGAGCGACACTTCCTTGCCAAGATGGAGTCGGAGGATGAGGCCATCGTTACAGATCCGAAGAAGGCGGGATATGTACTGACCTCGCTGGTCGAGGAGATGGGGCAGCGTCTGGAGCTGTGTAAGATGGCGACGGCGCGAAACATTGTCGAGTACAACGAGAAGTTTACGGCACGCCGTCTCAACCCGGAGAAGGGTCACCGCTATATGCCTTATATCGTGGTTGTGGTCGATGAGTTTGCCGACCTGATTATGACGGCCAAGGAGGTAGAGGTGCCTGTGATGCGATTGGCGCAGAAGGCGCGTGCGGTGGGTATTCACCTTATCATCGCTACGCAGCGCCCCGACGTGCGTGTCATAACGGGTGGTATCAAGGCCAACTTCCCGTCACGAATTGCGTTCCGAGTGATTCAGATGATCGACTCGCGCACGATTATCGACCAGCCGGGGGCTAATCAGCTTATCGGTCGCGGCGATATGCTCTTCTCGAAGGATGGCGAGCTGACGCGAATACAGTGCGCGCTGGTAGAGACCAAGGAGGTGGAGCGACTGGTGGATTATATCTCGAAGCAGCAGGGTTATATGGAGGCTTATCCTCTGCCCGATTATACGCCCGAGTCGGGTGGTGAGATGGGTGGTGGTGCCGATGTGGAGAGCGGTGCGCCCGTTAAGTATGACTCGCTCTTTGGCGAGGTGGCGCGTGCGGCTGTAACGAATGGCGCGATCTCAACATCCTCGATACAACGTAATTACGAGGTGGGATTCAACCGTGCCGGACGAATTATGTTGCAGCTGGAGCGTGCGGGAATCGTAGGTCCGCAGGTG
>JAFOEH010000240.1 GCA_017380275.1 Alistipes sp. | reverse complement strand
ATTGAGTTCCCTATTGGCAATCATTTCTCGTTGGCTATCGAGGATGTTTTCCCGTGGTGGGAGTATGGCAATAAGTATTGCCTCCAGATGTGGGAAATGGGTGCCGAATTCCGCTATTGGTTCCGCAATAACAAGTACAAAGTCGATCGTCTGCGTGGCCACTTCCTTGGCGCATACGGAATGTCGTCGAAATATGATTTCCAGTTCGACCGCAAACTCAACTATCAGGGCGAATATTGGTCGGCTGGCCTTACCTATGGCTATGTTATGAAGCTCTCCGAGCGACTCAATATGGAGTTCTCGCTCTCGGTGGGTTATCTCTCTACGGCATATCGTCACTACTTCCCGGCCGATGATTACAGCCTGCTGTGGCGCGATAAGTACGAGACCGGCCGTGTGAGCTATATCGGCCCCACGAAGCTGAAAATTGCGTTGGTATGTCCGGTACGTATCAAGTACAAACATAAGGAGAAGGAAGGAGGCGCATTATGAGATGGTTTATGATGTCGCAACTCCTCGTTGGAGTCTTGATGCTCTTCTCTTGCGTGCGTCGACCTTTGATTGATCCCGAGGATGCGGCTATGCTCAAGGTACGCCTTGTCACCGAGGGCGTCCACAATGTCACTTGCGACATCTATAACCCCGAAATCGAGCACCCGACCATCACTTCCGATATGTTGCGTGTATTGATTTACGGCCCCGAGGGTCAGCCGATTCTCTCGCAGGGTTTCATCCAGAATAAGTCAATAGATGCTAATGGCTACGAGGTATTTTCGGGTCCTTTGGCTTTGGGTATTGGAGAGTATCAATTGTTGAGCTACAATTTCGACCTCGATGCGGTAAATATCCAGAATGAGAGTAGCTACAACACCATCAAAGCCACCACAGCCGAGGCTCCACGTTCGCTCTACAACCGATTTGGTTCGCGTGCCGAGGAGTTGGGTACGATATTCTACTCGCCCGACCACATTATGGTAGCCCGAGCACCCGAGCTTGTTATCAAACCCCACACCGAAGTGCAAACCATTGAGTTGGATGCCCATACTGTTGTCGATACCTATTACTTCCAGATTCGTGTGACAGGTATCGAGAATATGGCTCAGAAGGCGGCTTGTCAGGCAGTCCTTACAGGTGTTACAGCATCGAACTGCATAGGTCCGAACATCCGAAATTACGACGATCCGGCATCACTCTATTTTGAGTTGCAGCGCAGTACCGATCCCCGTGCGCCCGAGGGCGCATCGAAAGATGTCTTGTGTGCTGTGTTCAATACTTTTGGAAAGATTCCCGATGCCGAGAGCAAGATGCACCTTACGCTGAGTATCCTTACGCGCGACGGCGAGACCCATCAGAAGGTGATCGATATGACTCATATCTTCGAGAGCGAGGATGCCCGTCTGCGACACTGGCTGTTGATTGACGAGGCCTGGGAGATTCCCACTCCTATCAATTCGGGTGGTGGCGGAGGTTTTCAGCCCAGTGTTGATGATTGGGACGATATCGAGGAGGTTATCCCGATACGCCCCAGCAATGGCGAGATAACTAATTAAAAGAGAGAAATAATACTTTTAAAGTACACAAACAACTATTTTTTTTTAAACTTTTTCAGCTATGAGAAAATTTTTATTGATGGCAGCTGCTGTAAGTGTAGCATTTACAAGCTGCGTGAAGAATGAGAACCATTCAAATCTTATTCAGAAGGAGATTACCTTCGAGGTAGCGAAGTACAAGGCTCAGCCTACTCGTGCCGAGGTAGCATTCCCCACCGACATTCCGTTCGGTGCGTATGCTTACTACCAGACTCACGAGAATCCTGGTGTGCATTCAATGTTTATCGAGAATGCCGAGATTATCTACAAGACTACTGCAGGTAACGGTTATTGGGCTGCTAATGGTGAGACTTACTACTGGCCTGTAAAGGGACACTTTTGCCT
>JAFOEH010000239.1 GCA_017380275.1 Alistipes sp. | reverse complement strand
GTATCATCAGCTGGAGTATCATCTACTATTTTTAATCCTCCATTATTTGCATCTTGAACTATAACTCCATATTGTTTTTTATCTATTTTCCTATCTCTCGCAACTCAACGCCGCCACCAGCGCGGCAGTAGATCTCCGTTGCACGATAACCATCGTATTGGCCGATGATAGCTCCACGTTGCGCACGCGGCGCTGCATACAACGCCGTCGAAAGCACCTCCACAACCAAAGCCGAGCGGCCCTCAACCAAAATCATCTCCTCGGCTGCGACCGTACCTCCCGTTGTGGGATTGACGATATGGTAGCGACCATCCGTCAAGCGGCCCGAAACCGACATCGCTCCCCCATCGAGATGCACCTCGTGAGCCATCGAGCCACGCACCTTCGTATGCTCTACGCCTACGCCCCACCACTCGCCATAGGGGTGATGACCGAGTGCTGCGACGGAACTGTTGCCGAAGTTCATAAGTGCCGTCTCAACGCCCTCTTCGGCAAGCATTTTGCGGATACGCTCCAATGCAAAACCCTTGGCAAAGCCGCCCATATCGAGGCGTATGCCCTCGCGTGAGAGACTAACGGTGTGTGCCTTGGCATCGAGTTGATAGCTACGCTCGCCTGCAGTAGCCGAATCGGTGGCTATATCGAAATATCCCGCCGTCCCGCGACGGAAGGCCTCACAAAGTTCGAGCGCCATAAAGAGTTCATCATCAACTTTCACCGGCTCGCCCGCACCACGCGCATTAACAACGCTCAAGGGGCTACGCTCATCGTGACAGTTGAAGCGACGCTCCATATCGTGGCAACACTCCTCAACTCGCTCGGCAATGCTTCGTCCCGCACTCTCATCAAGGCCCGTCAGCAAAACCTCGATGCGGGTGTGCATAGCATCGAACGAAAAGAGCGAGATGGGGTGCAGAGGATTCTTGTCGCTAAAACGGAACTCCATAGCCGCCTCGATTTATTTCTTTTTCAGCAAGCTAGTAAATACCCACCACGCAATGCGCACGATAAGCAATAGTCCGTACAGCACGCAGGTAGTAACGGTGATATAACCAATCTGCGTGAAGATCTCGTACCAAGGCGTTGAGAACTTGATGATGGCAGCCCAATTTACTATGTTGGCCACAACGAAACACGCAAGCAAAATATAGAGCTCACGACGTTTGGTGGCAGCCGAAATAATGGTATCCTTCATAATTTTGGTGCGGGATTATATTATAATTTTATGTCGTAAATCTGTATTACGCCACGCAAGCTGCCCTCGTCGTCGGTGGCAAGCAGAGAGTTGACTTTGTGGTGAGTCATCATCTTCTCGGCATCGATCAACTTTGCATTCACGTTGATACACTTGGGGTTACGGCTGGCTATATCGATAGCCTTGATATTGAAAAACTCCGCCTGACGGCTCTCCATAGCGCGGCGCAGGTCGCCATCCGTAACGATACCCTCGATCCGCTCGCCATCGCAAATTACGATAAGGCCCAAACCACCGCTACTCATACGATGAATCATCTCCGTGGCCGTGCAGTCTGCCGCTACGACGGGGAGATCGTTCTGACGCATCACATTGCCGACTGTCATCAAAAGGCGACGTCCCAGACTGCCACCCGGATGCAGACGAGCGAAATCCATCGAGGTAAACTCGCGTGCCTTCATCAGCGCAACGGCCAACGCATCGCCCATAGCGAGCTGGGCCGTAGTGGAGGTTGTGGGGGCAAGCTGCAGGATGCAGGCCTCCTCTTTAACACCCGTATCGAGATGGATATCAGAGTTTTTGGCAAGCGTTGAGTTGGGATTGCCCGTGATCGAGATCAGCACATTGCCGTTCGTATGGATGAAAGGCACGATCTTCAGCACCTCATCGGTCTCGCCCGAGTGAGAGAGTGCCAGGATAACATCCTCGGATGAAATCATTCCCAAATCGCCGTGAAAGGCCTCGCCCGGATGGAGAAAGAAGCTCGGAGTACCCGTGCTCGCTAACGTAGCGGCAATCTTGCGGCCAACCAGGCCCGACTTACCCATACCTGTGATGATAACCTTGCCTCGGCAGGCCAGAATGCGGTCGATAGCACCGATAAACTCGTCGCCGAGCGTGGTGGCCATAGCGCTCAAAGCCTCAGCCTCAAGGCGCAACGTGCGAGCCGCCAAATCCAATATCTCTTGTGAGGTCAGTACACTCATTTCCTTTGAGTTTTAAGTTTTTACAACAGCGAAGCAATAACACGCTCCAAATCATCCAACTGCAACATATTAGGGCCATCGCTCAAAGCAGCATCGGGCGCAGGGTGCACCTCGAAGAAGAAGCCGTTAGCACCGAAAGCCTTGGCAGCCTGCGCCATAGCGGGAACGAACTCGCGGTTACCGCCCGTCTTGCCACCTGCGGCTCCGGGGCGCTGAACGCTCTGCGTGCAGTCCATAACGACCGTAGGCGAGATCTTCAGCATATCGGGGATGTTGCGGAAATCGACAATCAAGTTGTTGTAGCCGAACATATTACCACGCTCGGTGAGCCACACCTCTGCAGCACCCGACTGCGTAGCCTTCTCGTAGGGATAGCGCATATCCTCGCCCGAGAGGAACTGTGCCTTCTTGATATTGACAGTGCGGCCCGTCTTGGCTGCTGCGACGAGTAGATCGGTCTGGCGACACAGAAAAGCAGGGATTTGGATAACATCGATAACCTCGCCCGCAGGCTCGGCCTGCCACGCCTCGTGGATGTCAGTGCAGAGCTTAAGACCCCACTTCGACTTCACGTCGGAGAGCATCTGCAAGCCACGATCCAGCCCAACACCACGATATGATGAGAGGGAGGTACGATTGGCCTTATCGAACGACGCCTTGAAGATGATGTCGGTGCCCAACTTATTATTTATCTCGACCAAACGAGCTGCCACAGTGTCGAGCAACTCGGCCGACTCGATGACACAAGGTCCTGCAACAAACTTTTTCATTGTCATACAATTAATTATTTTCGCGAAGTTCAACTAATTTGAACTCTGCAATTTCAAAAATGCCTCGGCACGCTCCAGATCCTCGGGAGTGTCGATACCGACGGTCTCGACATCGGAGATGCCAACGCCTATCTTATATCCATTCTCCAGCCATCGCAGCTGCTCAAGCGACTCGGCCTTCTCAAGCTGAGAGGCGGGTAGCGAGGTAACCTCACGAAGAACATTGGTGCGGAAGGCGTACATACCTATATGTTTATAGAAGGTGTGCGACTGCAGCCACTGCTCACGCTCAACGCCGCGAAGGTAGGGGATAACCGAACGCGAGAAGTATATAGCACGCGACTCGGCATCGAGGACCACCTTGGGCGAATTGGGATTCTCCAACGCTGCGAGGCCATCAGCCTCAGTAAAGGGTTTTACCAGAGTAGCTATGTCGGTCTGCTCGCTATCGAAGCAAGCCATAATGGCGCGCAACTGCGAGTGTGCAATGAAAGGCTCATCACCCTGCACATTAATCACCACATCGTACTGCTCACCCTGCTTGCAGTAGGCCTCCCAGCAACGGTCGGTGCCGCTGCGGTGCTCCGTAGAGGTCATCACGCACTCGCCACCGAAGGCCTTGACAGCCTGCTCGATGCGCTCATCGTCCGTCGCCACAACAACACGCTCGACAACGCCCTTGACCTGCTCATAGACGCGCTCGATGACGGGTTTGCCACCCAAAAGCGCCAACGGCTTGGCTGGGAAGCGCGTAGAAGCGTAACGCGCGGGGATGATGGCTATAAATTTCAATGGTTTCATATCGTTACTTTTTCAATGCCAGCTCCAGCACCTGCTCGATGCGGCTGACGTAGTGGAATGTAAGGCCATTGACATACTCAGCCTTGATCTCCTCGACATCCTTGCGGTTCTCCTCGCAAAGGATAATCTCCTCGATGCCGGCACGTTTAGCGGCCAAAATCTTCTCCTTGATACCGCCTACGGGCATTACGCGACCACGAAGAGTCATCTCGCCCGTCATAGCGATGCGCTCCTTAATCTGGCGGCCCGTGAAGGTTGAAACAATCGACGTAACCATCGTAATACCAGCCGATGGGCCATCCTTCGGGATAGCGCCCTCGGGGACGTGGATATTAAGGTTACGCTTCTCGAAGAGTTCGGGGTTGATGCCGAGCTCCTCGTGGTGAGCCTGCACCCACTCGTAACCGATCGTGGCCGACTCCTTCATCACGTCGCCCAGATTACCCGTCAGGTTAAGCAATCCCTTACCGGGGGTGAGAACAGACTCGATGTAGAGGATGTCGCCTCCGACAGCCGTCCACGCAAGACCTGTAACAACGCCAACCATACCTGCGATTTCGTACTCGTCGCGGCGGAACTTGGGCTTACCCAGAATCTTCTCCAAATCCTCTGCCGAAATGGCGGCCGAGAACTCTTCTCCGAAGGCAATATGCTTGGCACGTGCACGAGCCAACTTGGCAATATGTTTATCGAGCGAACGGACACCCGACTCGCGGGTATATTCCGAAATAATCTTCTCCAAAATCTCAGACGTCAGCGTCAGCTGCTCATCC